>JACCRW010000119.1 GCA_013813345.1 Actinomycetota bacterium | reverse complement strand
GGTCGCCGTTTCCTCTCGCGCCATGCCCCATCGTTGCAGGCACAGGCTGGCTGCCGTCGTAACGAGAGGATTAACTATTCGCCGGCGGCGTCCTCGAGCCGCAGCGCGCTTCGCCGGGCGCGCAGGGAATCGATCTCCGCGTGCAGCTCCCGGCGCTCTCTCGAGAGCTCCCGTTCCCGCTCGGCCGTCGACTCGTTCGGGAAGCTCGCGAGCCGATCGTGCAGCTTCCGTCGGAGCGAGGAGACCTCGCGCTCCCTTGCCTCGAGCTGGGTCAGGCGCTCGTCCAGCTCCTGCTCCTCCGCGGAGATGTTCTCGTCGGTCACGCGGCGTAGCGTGGCAGCGCCGCTTCCCGGTTGCAAGTCAGATCGGGCATCGCGGGGCCGGCGATCGACCGATCGAGCTCCACGAGCCTGCGCACGCACTCTGAGTCGAACTGGCTGCCCGCGCAGTCGACGAGCTCGGCGATCGCGTCGGCCGCCGAGCGCGGAGCCGAATACGGACGAGCGGCGATCAGCGCCTCGTAGGCGTCGGCCACGGCCACGATCCGCGCGGGCAGCGGAATCTCCGAGCCGCGGAGCCGGTCGGGATACCCTCGGCCGTCGACGCGCTCGTGATGCCACCGGATCGCGGAGCGCACGATGGGGTGCCGGACGAGCGGGGAGACGAGCAGATCGCCGCGCGCCGGATGCTTTCTCACGACCTTCCACTCCTCGCTCGTGAGCACGCCGGGGGTCTCGAGCACCGCCGCCGGGACGGTCAGCTTGCCGACGTCGTGCAGCGTCGCCCCGACCGCGATCGCGAGCAGATCCTGACGCGATAGCGAGAACGCCTGCCCGAGTCGAACCGCGAGCCACGCGACGTTGCGAGCATGCGTCTGGCCTTCGAAATCGTGGGCGAAGTAGCGCCGGGTCAGCGTCGCGAGCTCGTGCGCCTCGGACCTCGGCCGGCTGTAGAGAAGAGGTCGGCGTTGCTCGTAAGTGCTCATATGTGCAGTCCTCGTCGCCACGTGCGGGGAGTCACCCATTCGGGGGATCTGGCGGCCCTCCTGCAACACGAACCCGGCAGCCGCGATTACTGTCTGGATCGGACACTGCGGAGCTATCCATCCGGCGAGCGATCGGATCGTCCTACTCATGGAGAACACATGGACACTGGCGGCGGTTGCCGCGGTGTCGCGGCAGGACGTCTTCTTTGCGCTCGCGCTGGCGGCGACCCTGGCGACGGTCGCGTTGCTCGTCGTCACGCTTCGGCTGGAGCAGCGGCGCCGCCACGATCCGACCGCGCGGCCGGATCGGCGGGGCGCTCACGCCGATCCGCGCGATCCCCGGGAGGCGCTGGCACTCGTTGGCGACACTCTGGCGGCGACGCACAACCCGAAGGCCCTTCTGCCGGTCATCCTCCGCGCCACCGCAGAGGCAACGGGCGCCGCGGCGGGCCGACTGATCGACGCGGGCGAGGAGATCTCGTCTGTCGGCGCGATTCCGCTCGGCAGCGAGCCGCTCGAGCTCGAGCTCGCCTCCCCGGGCGAGGGCCAGACGACGATGCTCCTCTACGCGCCCGCAGGCGGGTTCGACGCGGAGGCCGAGCGGCTGGCGGTCTGGCTCGCCTCTCAGGCGGCGATCGCGCTGGAGAACGCTCGGCTGCATCACGTCGTGCAGCGCCAGGCGGTCACCGACGAGCTCACAGGCCTCGTCAACCGCCGGCGATTCATGTCCGCGCTCGGCCACGAGATCGGCCGGGCGACTCGGACGATGCCGCCCTCGATCATCCTCTCCGACCTGGACGACTTCAAGCGGGTGAACGATCGGTTCGGCCATCCGATCGGCGACGAGCTCCTCCAGTCGTTCGCCGACGCGCTCCGCGCGCACGTCCGCGACATCGACATCCCCGCGCGGCTTGGGGGTGAGGAGTTCGCGGTGCTCCTGCCCGAGACCTCGCTCGAGGGGGCGCGCGCGGTCGCGGAGCGACTCCAGCAGTTCCTCGCGACGTCGCCGCTTCTCGTCGGCCCAGGCCGCGATATCCGGACGACGGCGAGTTTTGGGGTGGCTCAACTCGTCGAGGGCGAGCCAGCGGACACGCTCCTTCGCCGCGCCGACGCTGCCCTCTACCAAGCAAAGGCGGATGGGAAGAACACGGTCGTTGCGGCTGAAATTACAGCCGCCTGAAGTTTTTGCAGGGCTCCGTCCGCGGTCGTCGTAATACTGTTCACCGATGCGCTTCCCCTGGTCGACCATTCGCGTCTCCTGCCTCGTAGTCTCCGCCGTGGCCTCGGGCTACTTCTGGCACGGGGCGCTCGCGGACCCGTCCCTCGTCGCGCCGCTCGCGACCCCCGCACCCGAAAGCGAACGCACGTTCCTTCCCCGCCGTCCCCTTCCGGACGTGCGAGTGCCGGACGTGCAGGCGACCGTCCCTCCGGCTGCTCGACCGGAGCCAAAGACGGTGTCGAGACCCGGAACGCGACCGAAGCCCGCGCGCGTCGGCCCGCGAGCAGCGGCCGAGCCGACGAGGCGGAGCGGCGGAACGATCCCGCGCCCGTCCGTCGCATCCGCCCGCCCCGTTCCGGTAGTCGGCGGAGCCTCGAGCGGGAGCCGCCCCCAACGGCCGGTGGCTCCGAAGCCGGCTCCGGCTCCCAAGCAGACCCCGGCCCCGAAGCCGACGCCGGCTCCTAGTAGCCCGACACCAACTCCAGTTCCGGCGCCCGCTCCGGCACCGACCCCGAATCCGGCTCCGGCTCCGGCTCCGGCACCTGCTCCCACGCCTGCTCCGACTCCGACTCCTGCCCCGACGCCTGCTCCCGCCCCGACCCCCGCTCCGGCGCCGGTCCCGACACCCAAGCCGGATCCCGCTCTGACGCCTACGCCGACACCGTCACCTCCGCCGGCGCCTGCTTCTACTCCCGCGCCGGCGCCGTCACCCACTCCAACTCCGCCTCCCGCTCCCAGCTCGCCTCCGCCGCACTCGCAGACCCCGCCGCCCGCGGAACTCTCGTCGCCCCCTCCCCTGACACCGTCATCGGCGCCCGCCGACCCACCGCAGCAGGGGAACGAGCGACCGGGCTGGGGTCATGGCGATAAGAACCACGAGCACACAGGCCCGCCGGGTCAGAACAAGAAGAAGTAACGCGAGGACCCTGCCGGGCTAGAGTGGATCGCACGAGACGGCTCAAACGGCTTGGTTGAGCCATCTGCCCCCGTAGCTCAGTGGATAGAGCAGCGGTTTCCTAAACCGCGTGCACAAGTTCGATTCTTGTCGGGGGCATCCCCACTATCGAAGCCGGATGGCAACGAAATTCCCGCAAATCCGGATTTCCTTCCGGCTCGGCGTACCTAAGCGTTCCGACGCGCTCCGAGGCCCTACAGACCCTATTGCCAGGGTCTAGACAGGGTCGCAGGGTCTCGGCAGGGTCTCGATCGCACCTTGTAAGATCGCAATGTGGCCGACGACAACATCCAGGAAACGCTCGGACAGGCAACGGGGGCGCTACACGAGCATGCAGTCCTCGATGGGATGTCATCGCGCGAAGCTGCCGACCGTGTCCTCAAAAACTTCAACCCTCCGTACGAGGATCTCGCCCGCGCCCTCCTCTTCAATCAAGCAAACGCGCTTCGCAGAGGAAGCAACCTGCCTGAAGAAGTTGCCTAAGCCTCGTCGGGGGTTCCTCTAGAGGCACCCACTGGGCCAAACTCCCGAACGGCGCAGTCGAGGCAGTAGAAGATCACCTCCATGCGCTCGAGCGAACCGAAGGACATCGTCAGCATCGACGTAGTCGACAGAGTAGAAGCGCGTGGACGACGACTAGACAGCGGACTCGAATCTGAGGGCGCGGAGTTTCTCGTGCTCGGACTACTCCTCGTCGAGCGCATTCAGGCGACGAAGGCGTACGCACGCTTCCCCGGCTACGATCTGCTCGCATTCGACCCCGACCGTAAGACGGTTTGCCGCATCCAGGTGAAGAGCCGCTGGGGGACTGACTACGACAAGTCGTTCCCAATCAAGAACTTCGACTCTGACTTCGTCGTCCACGTCGCTCTGAACCGAGGCTTCCGTTACAGGAAGCGCGTTTCGGCCGACTCAGGTAAGCGGCCTCCGCTCGTCTACGTCTTCCCGGTTGACATTGTGCGAGAAGCACAGCATCCGACAAACAAGTGGGGGAAGGTGTCGCTTCGTGCTATTCCCGAGTACGAGTCCTACCTCGACAACTGGGACCAGATACGGGAG
>JACCRW010000095.1 GCA_013813345.1 Actinomycetota bacterium | reverse complement strand
GAGGCCGCCTGTTCGAGACGGCCTCTCTCGTCGCGAGGCAGTACGTGTCGGCTACTGCTTGATGGTGATCGGAGTTCCGGGCTTTACCTGTCGGCTCAACGCGCGAATTCCCGTGTTCGAGACGCGTATGCAGCCAGATGAGACGGCCTTGCCGAGCACTGAAGGGTCGTTCCAGCCGTGGATCCCGACGATCCCTCCGCCGGGCCAGTCGCTCAGCTTCGAGTAGGCGCTCGTTTCGAAGGCGTACGCGCCGAGATACGACTCGGTGGGACGGTAGCCTGCCTGGACGTAGAATCGGCCGCGTGGGGTTGGCGCAGTGGATCGCCCCACGGCTACGCGCGTGCGGATCAGGAGCTTGGCGCCGTCGTAGAGCGACAGAGTGCGTGCGCCGAGCGAAACGACGATCCGCTTGGTGACCGGTTGGACATCGACGAGACTCGCTCGAACCCATCCATAGCGGCCGTTGGGCCGCATCGGCAGGGAGATCTTGAGCCACCGCGTCTTGGACTTGTCTTGGGCGCTGGCCACAGCGAGGATCTCGGTGGGGCGAAAGTCGGTTCGGAACTGCCGCAGGATGCGAAGGGGCCGCGCCGTCCTCGACGGTGCCGCCCGGACGACGAGGTTCGAAGACCGGATGACGCCGGCTTGCGGAAACGACGGCCGGGTTGCCGCAGCGGAGCTTTCGACGCCCGCAATTGCGACGATCGAGAGCGCCGCCGTCAGGGCGCCGAAGTGGCGTGCAAGCTTCACGTGTTTCTCCTTTCGGTCGTGTTGGCCGGCGCCCCGGTCGTGGAGGCGCCGGCCTGGAGTCACCTGGGGTTCAGCCGGTGAGGTGCTTGGCGGAGGTGGTCACCGAGGTGACACCGATCCGCTTGACGATCTTGCCGCCGGCTGCGCGCACCTGAATGAGTCCGCGCTTCGTGGGCTTGATCCTGATCACCGCCCGACCCTTCTTGTTGCTCTTCGCCGCTCCCTTGACGCCGGCGCCGCGGGCTGTAACGACGGTGTTCGGCGTCGTCTTGACGACGACCGTGGCTGCGGTTCCGACCGTCGTCGACGACGGAGCGCTCAACGAGCCCGTCTCGGACGATCCGCTGCCGCTGCCGCTGCCGCTGCCGCTATCGCTGCCGCCGCCGCCGCCATTGCCGCTACTCGTATCCGAGTCGACGGAGGTGGGGCAGCCGCCGGCCGGAGCGGGAAGGATCGTCCCCGCCTGGTTCAGGAAGACGCCGATCCTGCTGGCCGCCACTGTGAGCGCTGCGTAGGGCGTGGCAGCGCTGCCCGTAACGCGGCAGATCGTCAGGAACCCGGCCGGTACGAGCCCGGGATTGCCATTCGGGTCGCCGGTCGTGGGGCACCCTCCGACGAAGGTCCCCGAGTTGCGGTTCAGGTAGGCGGCCAGTTGGTCGACCGCAACCGCAACCTGGGCGAATCTCGGCGCATTGATGCCGCCTGTGACGCGACAGACGACGAGCGCCCCGTTCGGGCTGTTACCCGACCCGGAACCGGAGCCCGTGCCCGAGCCGGCGGGACACGTGCCCGCGAACGACCCGGGATGCTGATTCAGGTAGGCGGCCAGCCGGTCGACCGCAATGTTGACGTTGACGAACGAGAAGGCGCCGCCCGACACTGCGACGTTGCAGACTGCGACTCCGGCGCCTGGAAGGTTGCCTCCACCGCCCGCCCCGCCGCCGCCTCCGCTTCCGCCCGTCCCGGGTGCGGGACAGGTTCCGGCAAACGAGCCCGGGAACTGACTGATGTAGGCGGCGACCTGGTCGACCGCCACATCGACCTGCGCGTAGCTCGGCGCCGAAGCGCTACCCGTAACCTGACAGACGAGCACGGTCGCGATCGGCGTACCGCCGGCCCCGCCGCCGCCTCCGCCTCCGCCCGTCCCGGGTGCGGGACAGGTTCCGGCAAACGAGCCCGGGAACTGATTGATATAGGCGGCGACCTGGTCGACCGCCACATCGACCTGCGCGTAGCTCGGCGCCGAGGCGCTACCCGTCACCTGACAGACGGAGACCGATGCCCCTGGCAGGCCGGGATCTGCACCCGACATAGCCGGAATCGTGAGCAACGTGCCGACTAGCGCAGCGACGAGGACAGCTCGGACGCCGAGCCCCTCGATCCGCGATCGCCGCTGGCACGCTCACGTGCCTTCCTACGGATGGAATACATGTCTGCTCCTAACTGGATGATCGGAGGACCTGTTTTGAGCCCTTCCGAATTGCCGCTAGTGCTTGCGTCGGCGCAAGCGGCCAGCACGGCTATCACTTGAAGGAGTGAAGTACCTAAAGAGATTCGTCGAGCTTTCGAGTTTTTTATTCCTTCAATCTTCTAAATCCTGTGGAGAGGACTGGCTGCTCACGAATCGATAGCTAGATGTCTCCAGCGTCGACGCCTACCCGGCTTTTCGCTGGTCGCGGCCGAAAGCTCTTCCGAAATCCATTTCCCTCGTAGGAGTGATAGAGCCTGCGACGTCCAAGGCGATGCTGAGGATGGACGGCAGTGTTTATCGATCAGGAAGTCACGATTGCTGCGCAATGAGAGGAGCGATTGGTCGTCTTACAGCACTGCTGGCACGCGTGTGCTCGCTGTTTCAGCGGACGACGAGCGGAGCCTTCTGCTGCGGGCGAGCTTGCATCTGATCGAAGTCGAAGTCGACGAGACGCCTAGCATTGATCAGGGCTGCCAGCTCCTCGACCACACCTCGCCGGGCTTGGTCGTTTTGGACGCCGCGGTCCCAGGCTCGGCCGCCGCCCGCGAGCGACTCGCTCGGAAGGCGGCGAGGTGTGGAGCGCCGGTACTCGCGCTCGCAACCGCCACAGACCCGGTCGCGTGCGCCGACCTCACCCTCTTCCCCGACATCAACCCGCACGACATCCTCGGAGCGGTCAGCTCGCTCGCCGCGAATCTCTACCAACAAGAGCCACAGGCCGTTCAGGTTTGTCCCGAGGAACAGCTGCTCCTACAGACACACGACCTACACCGACTCGTCGAGGCGCAACAAGCAGAGCGGCTTGAGTTCCAGCACCGCTCTGCCCAGCAGACGGCCCGCGGACTCCTCGACGTGCTCGCTCTCCGAGACATCGAGACCTTCGAGCATTCACTCCGCGTCGCCAGCTACGCGCGCACGCTCAGCGTTGCGGTCGCCCCTGAACTCCTGACTGATCCGAGCACCGAACTCGGCTTCCTACTCCACGACATCGGCAAGCTCGGCATCCCCGACCGCATCCTTCTACATCCCGGTCCCCTCACAGCCCAACACCTGAAACGGATGCAAGAGCACGCGGTACTCGGCGCGCAGGTCGCCTCCTCACTGCTCCCACCCGACACCGCTGGCGCCGCCGTCATCCACCACCACCACGAACACTGGGACGGCACCGGCTACCCCGACGGACTCAAAGGCCTCGAGATCCCGCTTTGCGCTCGCATCTTCGCTGTTGCCGACGCTCTCGACGCCCTGACAAGCGATCGACCCTACCGCCGAGCCAACACCTGGGAACATGCCCTGATCACGATAAGCAACGACGCCGGCTCCCATTTCGACCCGACCGTCGTAGCAGCTCTCCTCCAGGAGCGACACGCCTTTCGAGCTCTCACTGCGCTGCCGTGAATCCCACCGGTGAACACCGAGGCAAGCCCTTCTGAGCCCTGCTGTTGAACGTCAGAAGCAGGTGGGATCGTGGATTACCACTCGCCCACGCTCTACGCCCCGAGGGCGGACCGTAGGACGACTGCCTTGAGGCCTGGTGCTCCGTAGAAAGCTCGTGGAGGGAATTTCTCGGACCCGACCGTCAGGAGAACGCCGGGGGCGCAGTGTTGTGACGAGATCCCTGTTCTCACCGAAGACTCAGCGCGCTGGCTCGGCGAATCGGGGCGCTCCTGGCCGCTGCCAACGTGAGAGCGGCCGGGGAGCATCGGGCATGACCAACGAAGTCCCCGGCCGGGTGATTCGAAGCGTGGCCACGTTTCGCATCCTGTGTTCGTCCTCGCATCCAGATCGGTTCAAACGGTGCTGAACCGGCATGGCTAGGTCCAACGTTCGGCGAGCGCGGAGGCGCTCAGGCGCTCGGAGTCCGGCTTGAGCCGAAGGCCCGCCTCGGCCAGCACGCGCGCGACGAACGGACGCTTGTCGGCGATGTAGACCCTCCCGCCGACAGTCGCCGCCACGTGGCGCAGCTTCCAGTCTTGGTATTCGACCACGAGTGTCCGGTCGG
>JACCRW010000093.1 GCA_013813345.1 Actinomycetota bacterium | reverse complement strand
CCTCCACGAAGGCGAGCGCCGATCCCGCCGTCTCCTCGTAGCGGTCGATAGCCGCGCCCTCGCCGTGGCCGACGACGCGCTCATGTGCCAGCTCGACGTGGAGAACCTTCTCCTCGTCGCGCGACTCGCGCGAGATCACGAAGGTCTCGGCCAGCCGCAGAATCACGATCTCTGCCGCGAGCTCCACGGGCCTCAGCCTAACGCCGCGTCGTCATCCGGTTTCGCGCTGCAGCGGGCGAGCTCTGCCAGGCCCCGCCGCTACACTTCGTCCGTCTGCGCCCGTAGCTCAGGGGATAGAGCGCTCGCCTCCGGAGCGAGAGGTCGGAGGTTCGAATCCTCCCGGGCGCATCAGCTGGACCCTGGAAACAGGGCTTTTTTTTCGCTCCCGCTCGGCGTGGCGGACGCCGAAGCGGGGCGGAGCGAAGCGATGAGGAGACGCTTGGGAGAGCGGCTCGCGAACCAACTCTAGCCCGTCCTTCGGACGGCGTCAGCGTTGGAAACAGGCCTTATACCGTGTCTAGCCGAACGGATCTTGTAACTGTTGTCGCGATATGACAGTCTGAGGTTTCAGGGGTCACCGACTTCGCGACATGAAGGAGGCTCTGATGCGGTACAGCTTCAAGGCGAAGAGAGCGGTGAAGGGCATGTTCCGCTCGAAGGAGAGCACCATCCTTGTAGCTTCATTGCTGGGGGCCGTCGTGTTTGCGGGCGCGGGCCTGGCGGACGTGTGGAGCATCTCGGTGTCGAAGGACACCAACAACGTTCGCATGCGAGTCCAACACTTTTCGACGTCCAACTTCGACTCGGGCTGGCACATCCACCCGGGAGTCGTCATCGTTCAGGTCGAGCAAGGATCGCTGTCGTACACCGGGGCTAATTGCGTCAAGAAGACATACGCGGCCGGTGACTCTTTCATCGAGATTCCGAACACCACCGCCCGCGTCGTGGGTGTGGGTTATGCCAAGTTCACGGCGACGTTCATAGTCGGCCACGGCGACCCGTTGTCCGTTAACACTGCGGCGGTCACCTGCCCGTAGCGGTGACGGACGACCGGGGTTCCGCCCGCTCGGAGCCACGGGACAGCGAGATAGGAGGGGAGGGCCGCAAAAGCGGGGCCTCCCCTCTTCGTTCCGGGTCAATAGGTAGACGAGCACACGTCCTACCGCTCGTCTCCCGTAGAACCCCTGGTACGACCCACGCGTTGCAAAGCGTCTGCAAAGTTGCCACCTGTCCCCACGCGTGGACAAGGGCGGGGGGAACGGCCCGAAACGGCTTGTTTGAGCAGATGACGGCTAACGGCGAGTGCCGCTGTCCCCTCGGGAGCGAGAGGTCGGAGGTTCGAATCCTCCCGGCTCGATCCCGGTCGGTCCGACCGACACCGAGGCGTGCCCGAGCCGCTGCTCCGCAACCTGCTCGGTAGCGGCGCGGACTCCGGTGTGGGCAAGCACTGCGGCGAGAAAGTCATCGCGGCTGAGCACGTAGAGCTCGGACTCGACGAGCGCCCGAACCGTCGCCGTCCTCGGCACGTCTCGGAGCAGCGCGATCTCGCCGAAGAAGTCGCCGGTGGCGGCGGTCGCACGCACACCCTCCCCCACGATCTCGAGCGCACCGTCGGAGACGAGGTAGAAACGGTCTCCGATCTCGCCGGCGCGGATCACGACGTCCTCTTCGGCAACGACCACGAGGACGAGTGCTGCAGCGAGCCGCTCCTTCGCAGCGATGCTGAGCGGCGCGAACAGGCTCGTCTGCTCGAGGAGCTCGAGCCCCGGACCCGTCTTCTCGACGGTGCGGTCGATCTCCACGAGTGCCCGCCAGGTCAGCAGGGCCAGGAGCGGCAGAATCGCCCCGACGGCGACAAGTGCCGGGCGCGGACCGACCGCGTCGACAAGTGCCGGCGCGGCGATCGAGCCGAGCGCCACCGCCCCCATCGCGATCCCCCAGACGGCGCCGAGCACGCGAGTGAGCACCTGATCCGGGACGATGCGCTGCAACAGCGTGAACGCGGCGACATCCTCGATCGCGTTCGCGGCACCGACGACGGCCAGGAGCACGAGTGCCACAGCGAGATAGGGCGTCGGAGCGACGAGCGCGATCGGCAGGCCCCAGAAGACGAGCGCGAGCCCGAACGGAGCCGCAAGCCTCCGGCGCACGAGCAGCGGCGACGCAACTGCGCCGAGGAGACCGCCGACCCCGAGCGCCGCCGTCAGGTAGCCGACAGCGCCGTCGCCCGCCTCGAGCACCCGGAATACCGTCACGACGATCAGAACGTTGAGGCAGCCGCGGACGAAGCCTTGCGCCGCGATCAGCGCCACGACGAGACGGGGCTTCGGCTCGCCGAGTACGGCGGCAAAGCCGGCAAGGAGCTCCCGGCGAGCGCCGGTTGGCCCAGGGCTCATGAGTAGCCGACCTTCGACTCTGACGCTCGCGAAGAGCCCTGCAGCCGCAATGAACGCCACGGCGCCCACCCCGAAGACGGGGCCCGGGTCGACGAGGGCGACCAGCAGGCCCGCGGCGAGCGGCCCGAGCAGCGTCCCGATCCCTTCGACCGTCGCGGTGGCGCCGTTCGAGGCGATGAGTTCCGCCGGCGTTCGCGCCAGCGACGGAAGCAACGCCTGCAGGGCCGGCCGGACGAGTGTGGAGGCGACGCCGACGGGAGCGGCAAGCGCGAGCACGAGGATCACGTTGCCGCCGAACGCGAAGGCGGCCGCAGAGCCTGCCAGCGCGGCGGCGCCGAGGAGCGAGGTGCCGAGGAGAAAGCGCTCGCGCCGGAACCGGTCGCCGAGCGCCGCCGCGAACGGCGCGAGAAACGCAGCGGGAAGCAGGCGCACGAGCCCGGCGACGCCGACCGCGAGCGTCCCGCCCGCGTCGTAGGCGAAGACGCCGAGCGCGACGAAGTGCATCCACTCGGCGGTGATCGCCGCGCCCCAGGCGAGCTCAGCCCGCCGTAGCTGCCGGTTGCGCCAGATCGCGGCAGTGTCCGAGAAAGCTTGCAGAACCCTTCTCACGCGATCGATTGAACGCCGATTCCGGCCGCTCGACAAGGGGTCCGGGCAGCAACGGTGAGTGAGCTGGCTGCCGCAGCCCGATCCGGTGATGGGTCGCTACGGTCTGGAGGTGAGGAGCTACCTCCGCAGCTTGAACCCGCGCCTGCCCCGCTCGGTGCAGATCCTCCAGCTCGGCGGCCTCATGAACGCGGTCGGGAACGGGCTCGTGCTCCCGTTCGCCTTCATCTACCTGCACAACGTGCGCGGCTTCTCGCTCGGGCTTGCCGGCCTCGTCCTCGGCACGAATGCGGCGGTCAGCCTGATCGCCGGGCCGCTCTCGGGGCCGCTCGTCGACCGGCTCGGCGGCCGGCGGATGCTCGCGGTCGCGCTCGGCTTCCTGATGCTCGGCTTCGGCGGCTACGCCTTCGTCGAGTCGCCCTGGCACGGCTTCCTCGCGAGCGCGATCACGGGGATCGGGAACGGGATCTTCTGGCCGGCGCAGTCGACGCTGATCGCGGGCCTGACCCCGCCGGAGCGACGTCCGGCCGCGTTCGCGATGCAGCGCGTCGTGATGAACCTCGGGATCGGGATCGGTGGCCTCGCCGGCGGCTTTCTGGCTGCGACGAGCTTCCGCGTCCTCTTCCTCGCCGACGCGCTCACGTTCGTCGCCTATGCGGCCGTCCTCGTCGCGTTCGTGCCCGAGCCCGCGCAGATCGCGCACCGCGTCGGCGAGCAGGCCGGCACCTACCGCGATGTCCTGCGCCACCGCGTCTTCATGGGCTTCATGGCGCTGAACGCCGCCTTCATCACCGCCGGGATCGCGCAGATCGAGCTGATCGCGCCTTACGGCAAGAACGAGGCCGGGATCGGCGAGCGCTGGATCGGCGGGATCTTCGCGGTCAACACGCTCGTGATCGTGCTCGCGCAACTCCCGATCGCGCGCCTCGCCGAGGGCAGACGCCGGATGGTCGTGCTCGCGCTGATGGGCGTCACGTGGGCGGCGTCCTGGCTGCTCGTCCCGGTCGCGGGGCTCTGGCTCGCCGGGTTCGCGGCCTTCGCGGTGATCGCGCTCGCCGCGGCCGTCTTCGGCATCGGTGAGTGTCTCCACGGCGCCGTTCAGGCACCGCTGGTGGCCGATCTCGCCGACCACCGGCTGCTCGGCCGCTACATGGCGATGTCGGCCTTCTCGTGGCAGGTCGGCTTCACGATCGGCCCACCTCTCGGCGGTCTCCTGCTCTCGGTCTCCCCAACCGGACTCTGGATCTTCTCCGCGGTCGTCTGTCTCGCCGCAGGCGCCGGCGCGCTCGTGCTCGAGCGAGCTCTCCCGCCGGCCGTGCGTCGCTCGCCGGCAAGCGACCGGCGGGAGCCGGACGTCGCGGGCCGGGTTGCCGCCCCGGTTCGTGCGCGCTGAGGAGGATTCCGGCGCGGGTGAGACGGTTGATCGGAAAATGGCACGCAGCCGTGGGCGGTTCCGACCGAGCCGGGCGCCGCACTCGCGTGCCGTGCAGGTCCGTGGGCCTGTGCGGTTCGCGAGGGTGGTGATCCAGCGCCGTTTCGTGGCCGTCATCCGGGCCGCCGCCGTGATTTTCCGATCAACCGTCTAGAATCTCGAGCATGATGCTGTCGACCGACGAGCCGCTCAGTACGTATGCCCAGCCTGCCCCGCATCCGGCGGA
Source organism: Actinomycetota bacterium (assembly GCA_013813345.1). Lineage (GTDB taxonomy): Bacteria > Actinomycetota > Thermoleophilia > Gaiellales > Gaiellaceae > Gaiellasilicea. Next base: position 1,258 of record JACCRW010000093.1, on the reverse strand, counting down.
CCCGGCCCGGCAGCGCTCCGGTCGTCGCGCGCGCTGAGCGAGCGCCGCTCGAGCTCACGAGCGCCGGCCTGACCTGGATCCATCTCGACCGGCCGCATCCGGCCGCGACCGACGCCCTCTCAGACCGCTTCGGCTGGCACGCGCTCGACGTCGAGGACGTGCTCTCGAAGCGGCAGCGGCCGAAGGTCGACGAGTACCCGGAGTACCTCTTCTCCGTCCTCCACTTTCCGGTCTACGACAAGGCGATCCAGCGGCTGAACGCGGCCGAGCTCGACGTCTTCCTCGGCCCGGACTACCTCGTCACACTGCCGAACGTGGAGCTCCTGCCGGTGACGCGGCTCTTTCGCCGTTGCGAGGAGGACGAGGCACTTCGTGCCGATCTCTTCGCCAAGGGGTCCGGCCGCCTGCTCTACGAGGTGCTCGACGATCTCTTCGACTACTGCTTCCCGATTCTCGACAAGATCGGGCACAAGCTCGACACGGTCGAGGACGCGATGTTCGAGGAGCGGGCGGAGGACGTCGTCCGCGACATCTCGAATGTGAAGCAGGAGATCATCTCCTACCGCAAGATCATCAAGCCGGAGCGCTCGACGCTGCGATTGCTCGAGCGGCGCGTCGAGCGGTTCCTGCCCGAGGAGCTCGATCTCTACTTCGACGACGTCGTCGACGCCGCGGAGCGGATCTGGGACCTCCTCGACAACTACAAGGAGGTCGTCGAGGCGCTCGAGGACACGAACGAGTCCGTGATCTCGCACCGCCAGAACGACGTGTTGCGGGTGCTGACCGTCTTCAGCGCCGTCGTCCTCCCGCTGACCCTGATCACGGGGATCTTCGGGATGAACGTGGCCTTTCCGGGGAACGGCAGCGCTGAGGCCTTCTGGGTCGTCGTCGGGTCGATGCTCGCCGTCATGCTCGCGCTGCTCGGCTTCTTCCGCTACAAGCGCTGGCTCTAGACGTTTTCGCTTGGTTGAGCCGTTTCCGGGTGGTTTGTACCGGAATCTTGTACCGGAACACCTCCGAGCATCCTTCGCTCGAGCGCGGACGCCTCGTCGCGGAAGACGACGCCCGCCAAGTGGACGTACTGCTTCGTTGTCTGCATCGAGCGGTGCCCGGCGGTCGCCATCACCGCGATCGGGCTCGCCCCCGTCGCCGCCATGTTCGTCAGCGCCGCATGGCGGGCGTCATGGAACGGCCGGACGTGCTCCGTGATCCCCGCCGCTTTCAGCGCGGCCCGGAACTCGCCGGCGTACCACTCGTG
>JACCRW010000090.1 GCA_013813345.1 Actinomycetota bacterium | reverse complement strand
CGGCGCGTCTTGGCCAGGGCCATCGCGGCGATCGGCAGCTCGAATGCGCCGGGCACGGGCATGATCGTGATCGCGTCGCGGGCGACGCCCGCGGTCTCGAGCTCGGCGAGAGCGCCCTCGAGCAGCTTCGACGTGACTGCGCCATTGAACCGGCTGACGACGATCCCCACCGCCCGACGGCCACCCTCGGTCTTCCCCTGCAGGACGCCGTAGCCATCCGGGACCGAGAAGTCGCCCTCGGCGTGCTCGGCGGACGGGGCAGGAGTCGCCTCGACCGGCTCAGCGGCTGCCGGCTCCTCCTCGACCTCAACAGCCTCTGCTTCCTCGTCGGCCACCGGATCGGCGAGCTCGGGCGCCTCCGGCCAGTTGTCGCGCTTGCTCACGCCTCGGCTCCCTCGTAGAGATCGGGGTCGAAGCGCAGATCCTGATGGTGGAGCGTGTGCCCGAGCTTCTCGCGCTTCGCGTCGAGGTAGCGGCGGTTCTCGTCGTTCGGGGTGACCTCGATCGGCTCCTGAGCGACAACCTCGAGTCCGAAGCCGGAGATCCCGGAGATCTTCTTCGGGTTGTTCGTGAGCACCCGGATCGTGGTCAGGCCGAGGTCGGCGAGGATCTGCGAGCCGATCCCGTACTCGCGCCCGTCGGCGGCGAAGCCGAGCCGGAGGTTGGCCTCGACGGTGTCGAGCCCCTGCTCCTGGAGCTCATAGGCCTTCAGCTTGTTCAGGAGCCCGATCCCGCGGCCCTCCTGCGAGAGGTAGAGGAGAACCCCCTTGCCCTCGTCTTCGATCATCTGGAGCGCGAGCTCGAGCTGCTCGCCGCAGTCGCAGCGGAGCGAGTGGAAGACGTCGCCCGTGAGGCACTCGGAGTGGACGCGGACGAGGACGTTCTCGACTCCGTCCACCTCGCCCTTGACGAGCGCGATGTGGTTCTTGCCGGTCAGCGTCTCCTGGAAGGCGACGGCCGTGAAGGCGCCGTGGGCCGTCGGCAGCTTGACCGTCGTCGTCCGCTCGACGAGCTGCTCGTGGCGGCGCCGGTACTCGATCAGGTCGGCGACGGTGATCATCTTCAGCCCGTGCCGCTCGCAGTACGGAATCAGGTCCGGGACGCGGGCCATCGAGCCGTCGTCCCTCATGATCTCGCAGACGACGCCGGCCGGGTTCAGCCCCGCGAGCCGCGCGAGGTCGACCGCCGCCTCGGTCTGGCCGGAGCGCTTGAGGACGCCGCCCTCGCGCGCGCGGAGCGGGAAGACGTGGCCGGGCTGGACGAGGTCGGCCGGCTTCGCGGTCGGATCGATGGCGACCTGGATCGTGTGCGAGCGGTCGTGAGCCGAGATTCCGGTCGAGACGCCTTCGCGCGCCTCGACGGAGATCGTGAAAGCGGTCCCGAACGGCGTCTCGTTCTGCTCGGTCATCTGACGCAGCCCGAGCTCGTCGCAGCGCTCCTCCGTGAGGCAGAGGCAGACGAGCCCGCGCGCGTGCGTGACCATGAAGTTGACGGCCTCGGGCGTCGTGAACTGGGCCGCGATCGTCAGGTCGCCCTCGTTCTCGCGATCCTCGTCATCCACGACGACGACGAACTTGCCCTGGCGGACGTCCTCGATCGCCTCTTCGATCGTGGCGAACGGCGTCTGCTGCAGCGGGATCGTGGTCACGCCCGGATCGTACCGACGAGCAGTTTCTCGACGTACTTCGCGAGCACGTCCGCTTCCAGGTTCACCGCGCCTCCGGCCGCGAGGTGGCTGAGCGTCGTCGCCTCGAGCGTGTGCGGAATCAGCGCGACCGTGAAGCCGGTCTCGGTGAGCTCAGCGATGGTCAGCGAGACGCCGTCGACGGTGATCGAGCCCTTCTCGACGCAGTAGCGGAGCAACTCGGGCGCGGTGTCGATCGCGATCCTGGCTCCGTCGCCCTCCGGGTCGACCGAGACGACCGTGCCGACTCCGTCGACGTGCCCCTGCACGTAGTGGCCGCCGAGCGGCTCCCCGGCCCTCAGCGCCGGCTCGACGTTGACGGCAGAGCCGGTCCGAAGTCGTCCGAGCGAGGTCCGGCGGAGCGTCTCGGGGACAGCGTCGAAGGAAACGCGGCCGCCATCGACGGCGACGACCGTGAGGCAGACGCCGCTCACCGAGACCGAATCACCGATCGCAACAAGGCGTGCGGTCTCTGGCGCCTCGAGCTCGAGGCGGATGCCGCCCGCGACGCCGTCGGTTGTAGCGACGGTGCCGACCTCTCGAACGATGCCCGTGAACACGGGCCAAGGCTACCGCCGCCGCGGGCCCG
>JACCRW010000068.1 GCA_013813345.1 Actinomycetota bacterium | reverse complement strand
CTTCGAACGGATCAAGGAAGAGGTGCGCGCCGGGAAGTCCGTGCGCGCGGCCATCTCCGCCGGCTACGCCAAGGGCTTCCGGACGATCATGGACGCGAACGTCGTCACGTGCATCACCGCGCTCGTGCTCTTCGCCGTGGCGACCGCCAGCGTCAAGGGCTTCGCGCTGATGCTGCTCGTCGGCGTCGTCATCTCGGTGCTCACCGCCGTCCTCGCGACCCGCGCCATGCTCGGCCTGCTCGCGGGGTTCAGATGGTTCGACAACCCGCGCTTCATGGGCGCGCAGGGCCAGCAGAGCGCGAAGTGGCTCCAGATCGACTTCATGCGCCGCCGCTACCAGTGGTTCGCCCTCTCGGGCATCGTGCTCGCGCTCGGCGCGATCTCGCTGGGCGTCCGAGGGCTCAACTTCGGGATCGACTTCCGGGGTGGGACGCAGATCACGTTCAAGACCGCGCAGCCCGTCGGACTCGAAGCCGTGCGGAGCGAGGCGAAGGCGATCGGCCAGGGCAAGGCGGTGATCCAGGGTCGGGGGGCGTCCGTCGACGGCAAGTACCGCGGCTTTCAGATCCGCACGGACGCGCTCGCAGCGGCGGAGCAGGACCGGCTCGCGACGGCGCTCAAGGACCGCTTCGGCGAGAACATCTCGCTCGCGGTCAAGAACGTGTCCTCGAGCTTCGGCCGCCAGATCGCCCGCGCGGCGATCCTCGCGATCTTCGTGTCGCTGCTCCTGATCGTGCTCTACATCGCGATCCGCTTCGACTTCAAGTACGCGCTGCCGGTGATCCTCGCGCTCATCCACGACATCCTGATCACGATCGGGATCTATGCCCTCACGGGCAGGGAGGTTTCGACGGCCACCGTCGCCGCTGTGCTGACGGTGCTCGGCTACTCGATCTACGACACGATCATCATCTTCGACCGGATCCGCGAGAACGTGCCGCTGATGCGCAGCTCGTCCTTCGCGACGATCACGAACGTGTCGCTGTGGGAGACGATCCGCCGGTCGCTGGCGACGACCTTCATCACGCTCCTGCCGGTCACGAGCCTGCTCCTGTTCGGTGGCGAGACGCTGAAGGACTTCGCGTTCGCCCTGCTCGTCGGCATCGGCGCCGGCGCCTACTCGTCGATCTTCATCGCTGCGCCGCTGCTCACGATGTCGAAGGAGCGCGAGCCCGAGTACGCGCGCCGCCGCGACGACACCGAGCTGCGCGATGCGAGCGCCGTCGGGCGGCTGTTCGACGAAGCCGAGTCGCTCGCCGCGGCCGAGCCGGCGCCCGAGCTGATTCCGGTCGCGGCTCCCGGCGACGGCGAGCCCGAGGTTCCCCGTGAGACGAATGACGCGAAACGCGAGCGCCGCCGCCAGCGCCGCAAGTCACGCCCGCATGGTCGAGCGAGATAACACCACCTTCGCGCTCCGCCAGCTCGTCGAGGAGCTCGGCGCGCAGCTTCGCGCAAGCGCGGGCAAGCTCGGAGACCTGCCGCAGGAGACAGGCGACCGGATCGCGCGCGAGCTGGGCCTCGTCACGCGGGAGGAGCTCGCGGCGCTCGAGCTCCGGGTCGCCCAGGTCGAGCACCGGCTGAAGCTGCTGGAAGAGTCCTAGACCCGCCGGCGCCAGCGGGCGAAGACGTCCTCGACGTCCTGCCGCCTCTCGCGCGGTGCGAGCACGAAGAGGAGGTCACCGGGCTCGATCACCGTGCTTCCGCGCGGAGGGATGGACTCGTCGCCGCGACCGACGACCGCGATGATCGCGCTCCGCGGCAGCCCGACCTCGCGCACGGATGCGCCGGCGATCGCGTGATCGGCGGCGACGGCGAAGTCGATCAAGTCGAGCTTGCTGCGTGGATCGACCTCGAGCGGCGACTGGTGCGCGGGTGGGGCCGGGGCCAGGAGGCCCAACCTCCCGGCGATCCATTCGAGAGTCGTTCCCTGGACGATCGCGGAGACGACGACGACGAAGAAGACGGCGTTGAAGATCGTGTTCGCCTCGACGACGCTCGACGAGAGCACGAAGGTCGCGAGCACGATCGGAACGGCGCCACGGAGACCGGCCCAGCCGAGCAGCGCCCGCTCCCGGTTGTCGAAGGCATTCAGAGCGGTCGCTACGAACACGGCAGTCGGTCGGACGACCAGCATCAGGAGCAGGGCGAGAGCGAGCCCCGGCAGGGCAACCTCCGGCAGCTCGCTCGGGAAGACGAGCAGGCCGAGAACGACGAACAGGGCCACCTGAGCAAGGAACGCGAGCCCCTCGTGAAACGCGACGAGCTGCCGCCGGTAGCGAGACGGGGTGCTGCCGACGGCGAGCCCGACCAGGTAGACGGCGAGGAAGCCGCTGCCGCCGATCACATCGGCCGCGCCGAACGAGAGCGCCGCGGCTGCGACCGAGGCGACCGGCGCGAACGCCCCGATCGAGTGGGGCAGCCGACCGAAGACCCACGCGGCGGCCACGCCCAGCGCGACGCCGACGACGAGGCCGAGGCCGAGCTGCTGCACGAGGAGGAGCGTCAGATCGTCGAGCCCGTACGAGTCAGGCCGCTCGATCCAGGCGATCAGTCCGAGAGTCAGCGCGATCGCCATCGGGTCGTTCCCGCCCGACTCCGCCTCGAGCGTCCGCGCAAGCCCGCGACGGATATGCGTGAAGCGAAGCGTGGCGAAGACGGCGGCCGCGTCGGTCGAGGCGACGACCGCGCCGAGCAGGATCGCCTCGCGCCAGGTGAGCTCGAAGAGGACGTGGGCTGCGGCCCCACCGAGCAATGCCGACACGACCACGCCGACGGTGCTGAGGAGGGCAGCGGGAGCAGCGACCCTGCGAAGCCGGCGCCAGGACGTCTGCAGACCGCCCTCGTAGAGGATCAAGGCGAGGCCCACGATTCCGACCTCGCGCGCCAGCTCGGCGTCGTCGAAGTCGACCCCGCCCGGCCCGTCCGAGCCGAGCAGCATCCCGAGCCCGAGGAACGCGACGAGCACCGGCAGCCCGGTTCGGGCCGCGCCGAGGGCGACGACGATGCTCGCCGCGAGCACGGCGCCGATCAGGAGCAGCATCGTCCCTTCGTCCACGCCCCTATCTTCCCCGGCCGGGTATCGGCGCGTGGCACCTGCGCCGAGAGCTCCGTGCAACACTCCTCGCATGGCCGTGCCTCCCCGCACTCGCAAGATCGGTCGCCTCTCCGAGATCGCGCAGGTCGCGGTCCGGCACGGCTTCGGCTACTTCTTCGAGCGCCACAAGCTGACTGACATCCTCCCGTGGACGTCCCGCGTCGAGCTCGACGCCGATGCAGGCTCAGACCGAGGCCGTCACCTGCGCGAGCTCCTCGACGAGCTCGGGCCGACCTTCGTCAAGTTCGGCCAGCTCCTCTCGACCAGGCCGGACATCGTCCCGCCGGACATCGTCGCCGAGTTGCGCGGGCTCCAGGACGACGTCAGGGCGTTTCCGTTCGAGCAGGCGCGGGCGGTGGTGGAGGCCGAGCTCGGGCTCTCGCTCGAGCGGGCCTTCCTCTCCTTCGAGGAGCAGCCGATCGCCGCCGCCTCGATCGGCCAGGTGCACCGGGCGACGCTGCCGAACGGCGACCGAGTCGTGGTCAAGGTGCAGCGGCCGAACGCGCCGCGCCAGATCGAGTCCGACCTCGCTCTCCTCTACCAAGCGGCGCGCATCGTCAAGGAGCGCGTCCGCTCGCTCGACTTCATCGACGCAAGCGCGCTCGTCGATGAGTTCGCCCGCTCGATCCGGTACGAGCTCGACTACCGGCTCGAGGCGCGGAACGCCGAGACCTTCCGCCGTAACTTCGCAGGCTCGGAGCTCGTGCTCGTGCCCAAGGTCTACCGCACGTACTCCGGCAACCGGATCCTGACGCTCGAGTTTCTGGAGGGAGTCCAGCTCGCCGACCTCGATCTCGATGTGCGCTCGGTCGAGGAGCGGCGCGAGCTCGCCTACCGGATCACCGAGACCTGGATGGAGATGATCTTCCGCCACGGCTTCTTCCACGCCGACCCGCATCCGGCGAACGTGCTCGTCCTCGACGGCGCTCGCATCGGCCTCGTCGACTTCGGGCTCGTGGGCAAGCTGACCGAGGCGGACATGAACAAGCTGACCGGGGTCTTCATCGCCGCAGCAAGCGAGAACATCGAGGGGATGCCGCGCCGTCTCGCCGAGCTCGGCGTCCGCTATCCGAAGGAGCGCGAGGAGGAGTTCACGACCGAGCTCCGCGATCTCTACTACCGCTACTACGGCGCGAGTCTCGCCGAGATCGACCCGATCCAGGTGATCCGCGAGGGGTTCGCCCTGATCTACGCGATGAACCTCCGGCTGCCGACGCGGTTCGTGATGCTCGACAAGGCGATCGCAACGCTGGGCTCGGTCGGGATCGACCTCTATCCCGGCTTCAACGTCTTCGAGGTCGCCCAGCCCTACGCACGGGCGCTGATGCTCGAACGGTTCACCCCACAGCGGCTCGTGCAGCGCGCCCAGAAGGAGGGGCGGGAGCTCTTCGGGGTCGCCCGAGAACTCCCCTACCAGGTGCACGACGTCCTGCAGGAGATCCGCGACGGCCAGATCGAGGTCGGCTTCGTGCACAAGGG
>JACCRW010000050.1 GCA_013813345.1 Actinomycetota bacterium | reverse complement strand
AGTAGCGCTGCTCGTCGTCGTCCATGTACTTGGGGTCGATCCGCTGCCACTCGCGCTGGATCACGGCGAGCCTGCGGGCAACGTCCGGCGTGACCGGAACGAGCCAGTTCGCCGGCGAGAGCTGGCGACGCGCGCGGCGCTGGACGCGACGGCGTGGAGCAGGCGTGACGCGCGCGCCCTCGCGATAGAAGTCCGCTTCGAGCAAAGAGTGGAGCGAGACGACGCGGTCGTTGTGGGTAGCGCTCTTCGGGACGAAGTCGACCACGATCCCCGCCTCCTTGCGCGGGTGCGTGCGCATGATCCGGCCGATGCGCTGCTGGTAGACGCGCTTCGACGCGGTCGGCGCCAGATGCATGCAGACCGTCGCGCGCGGCGAGTTCCAGCCCTCGGCGAGCAGCATCGCGTTGATCAGGACGTTGATCTCGCCCCGCTCGTAGGCCGCGAGCGTCTCGGCGAGCCGCACCGGCGGCGTCTTCCCGGACACGGCTTCGGCCTTGAGACCGGCGGCGCGGAACTCCTGCGCGAGGTTGTAGGCGTGGTCGACGCCGGCCGCGTAGACGATCCCGGGCGTCGAGCCGAAGCGCTCGCGGTAGAGGCTGGCGGCGGCCTGGTTCAGCGCCTGGTGGTCGAGCGCCGCGGCGAGCGCGCGCTCCTCGAAGTCGCCGCCGACGATCGGCACTGAGTTGATCGCCGCGGCCGGCGCGAGCCGGAGGCAGCGAAGCGGCGCGATCAAGCCGCGGCGGGCGGCGTCGGCCAACGGAAGGTCGTCGACCGAGGCGGGGAAGACGTCCGAGACCTGTTTTGCGATCAACTGCTCGGTCGCGGTCATCCCGATGTAGAGCGGCTCCGGGAAGCTGCGGATCGCGGCGCTCGTCTTCTCGCCGAGCGCTGTGTGCGCCTCGTCGCAGATCACGAGCTGGTAGGCCTCGCGGGAGAGGGAGCCGACATGACGCGCGAACCAGGCGTAGGTCTGGATCGTGATCGGATCGCGGCGGAGTGGTTCCTTTCCCGTCTCGATCGCGTCGGTGAAGCGCTCGCCGTAGCCCTCGGTCGTCAGGTCGTTCCGGAACTGGGTGACGAGCAGGCGGCGGTGCGTGAGGATCAGGATCCCGAGGGAGCGGGCGGCCTCGACGAACCCGGCGGCGGCGATCGTCTTGCCGGAGGCGGTGGGATGCCGGAACCGGAAACGGCGGTCGGCTCCCGGATCCTCGGCCGCGAGCTCCGTCGGCGGCTCGTCGTCGGCGTCGTCGGGCTCGGTCTCGCCGGGCTCGTCCTCGTCGTCGAGCTCCGGCTCGGCGTCCGCCTGGCCATTGCCGTTCTCCTCCTCCTCGGCGGTGCGCTGATTCGCTGCGATCAGCTCGGTCAGCATCCCCGCGAGCGCGTCGATCTGGTGCCGACGCAGCTCGGTGCCGGCGGCCGTCGTTGGCGGTTTCGAGGAGAGGACGCGCTCGAGCCCGAGCATCAGCCCGAACCGGACCTTCCAGCGCGCCGAGGGAGCCTTGCGGCCGGCGTCGAGCTCCTCGAGCGCCTCGTCGAGCGCGAGGCGGCGCGCGGTGCCGGGCGCGAGCGCGGCTTCGGGCTCCTCGCCGTTGTGGAGAAACGGCTCGGCAGCCCAGTCGTGCGCTCGGAGGGCGTTGGCCCGTAGGCCGTCCGCCGCATCCGACGTATTGGTCGGGTTCAGTATCGCTTCTGACATATGGGCAACGCTGCTTCGCGCTGCAACCCCTAAGGAGATTCGGCGCACTCGCACGGACTAGGCGGCGAGCGGCGCTCCTCGCAGCATATCCGAACTTTCGGACGATCGACTGTTAGGCAGCCGGGTTCGGGATCCCCACCTCTCCGGTGAGGCGGCTTCTGAACGAGTCCCAATCCTCGCCTTCCCGCCCCAGAACGTGGGCTGCATCGAACCACGAGCGAGTCGTCGGAGACTCCGACTGGAGCACGCCGCGGTCGAGGCCGCGCAAGGCGATGATCGTCCAGAAGTCGCGGAAGCCTTCACCACGAGCTTTTTGATGCGACTTCTCGGCCTCCCCCGCCCGGTTGTGAGCGTTGCTCCGATCGGTGCCACCCTTGATCTCGATCGCCACCTTCGAGCGCAGCTCGTCACCGAACTGCTCTTCGATTCGCACATCGGGATCGGCGGCGAGCGTGATCAGCACCGTCCGGCCCGAGGAGTTCTCGACGACAAGTTGCACGTCCGTTCGACTCACGAGGTGGTCACCGACGATCTCGGCGATTGCGAGGAAGACCTCGACCGTCGCCTGACGCCCGATCGTGTTGTTATTGGCGCCCTGGAACTGAGAGCCGAGTGTGAGCAACGGCAGCTCGGTGATGTCGCGGCTCGTTACTGCGGGCGAGATCTGTCGGATCAGATCCGCGAGTGCCGCTGAGAGGCTCTCGCAAAGAGTGGGTAGGAGTGGGATGAGCGATGGAGGAAGAGAGCCGTGCGTCTCGAGCTTCTTGAACCTCGCCAATCCCGTTTCGCTCGAATAGAACGCCTTCTGCGAAACGCCGAGCAACAGCCGGTAGTAACCGAGCAGCGTCGGTGACTGCTCGAGCATGGATGGCGCAGGAAAGACGTATTCGTCGCGAATACCGGCCTTCGAGAGAATCTGCTGCACGTCGCCTGGTATGAGCGCGGCCAGTTCTCTCCGTAGAAGGTCGGTGTCGGCCTCACCGAGCGCCGTGGCGAGAGCGTCGGTCAGCCATGTCTTCCGCGCCGCAACAAGGAGCTGATGAAACGCGATCTGGCGGGCGGGCTCCGGTGGCCGCAAGTTCAGGCGGCCGAAGCGGCGACTCGTAGGCGCCGCTCCGCGATCGACACGTACTCCCGGTTGAGCTCGATTCCGAGGAACCTCCGGCCGAGCAAGAGGGCACTGAGGCCGGTGGTGCCCGATCCGAGGAACGGATCGAGTACGAGGTCGTTCCTCGCCGTGGTGAGGGCGATGCACGGCTCGACGAGCGCTGGCGGAAAGGTTGCGAAGTGCGCGTCCTTGTACGCCTGGGTGTTGATGTCCCAAACCGTCCGCAGATTCCGATCGTTCGGGCCTCGCACCGCGGAGCAATCGTAGGCGTAGCGCTCGCTCTTGCTGAAAAGGAACACGTACTCGTGCGATCTCGTCGGCCGATCCTTGACGCTTTCGGGCTGGCAGTTGGGCTTGTGCCAGACGATGTCCGCCCGCAGATACCACCCTGCCGCCTGAAGGGCGAAGGCCAACCGCCACGGCACGCCGATCAGGTCCTTCGGCTTCAATCCGGGCGGCGTCGGGGGCCGGATGTCCATGGCCCGGACCGGATTCTTCTTGTCGGGGGCGCGCCACGTTCTGCCGCCGGAGGTATACGAATCTCCGATGTTCAACCACAGTGTGCCGTCCTCGCGAGTGACCCGACGCACCTCCTCGAAGACGTGCACAAGCCTCGCGATGTAGTCGTCGAGTGCAGGCTCGAGGCCGATCTGGCCGTCTATCTCGTAGTCGCGCAACGACCAATAGGGCGGGGAGGTGATCGTCGTCTGGAATCGATCGTCAGGGATCTCGGTGAGTACATTGCGACAGTCGCCGATGACGATCGCGGAACTGGCAAAGTCGTGCTCGCGGAGCTCATGCGGCTGGATCAGCGCGACTGGCTCGAGGTGTGACTGATCCACTTCAGGGACCGTGAACGGCAGCTCGAGCCAATAGTCGGGCTCGGTCACGCTTCAAGCGTGCACGAAGATCTGTCTGGGAAGACGCACGCATCAGTGACAAGAGCGTAACGATCTGACCTGACGACAAACGCACATGTTCCGGCGCGATACTCACGCGATGGAACCTGACTGGATTGACCTGCAGCGCCGCGCGGAGGAGCGATACGGGGACGGTGAGCGGCGGCTTCCGGACGGCGGCGACGAGCGCCAGCGTCAGTTGACGCGGATGGGGAACGCCGCGGGTGCCGCAGGGCTCGCTGCCTTGATGGCCGGAGCGGACGGGCGCGAGTGGCTCGGACGTGCGGCCGAGCGCTACCGCGAGAGCTGGGAGGGTGCTCCGCCCGGAAGCTGGGGCCGTCCGATCGGAGCGATCAAGGCGCGGGTCCTCGCGGGAGACTGGAACGGCGCCGCTGCCGACGCGCGCTGGGCGCTCGAGTCCGGGGCGGGGGAGGCGGAGTCGCCGATCGGCCGCTACGCAGCGGCGCTCGCGTGCCTCGTGCTCGGTGACTGGGATGACGCCCGTGTACATGCCGACGTCGCTCGCGTCCACGAGAGCTTCCCCGCCGACGCGGGCGATGCGTTGGCGTTCATCGCCGCCGAGGCCGTCGTCGACTACGTCGAGGCGGTCGAGCGCGTGCTCGAGTCGTTCGAGACGCGCGAGGAGTATCTCGAGGACATCCCCGTCGCCGACACGGTGCTCGTTCTCCAGGCTCTCGCCGGTCGCCGCGGGATGGCTGCCGAGCTGCGCTCGCCGCTCCTGCCTGACTAGGGCAGCTGCGACGCGGCCGCCGCGTCGAGAAGCGCGATCGTGCGGCGGCCGCGGACGAGGCTCGCCGGCGTCCGCGCGGACGGCTCAGCCGCGAATGCGCGCCGGACGGCGTCGGCTTTCGCCTCGCCGGTGACGAGGTAGACGAGCGTCGCCGTCGCGGCGAAGACGGGCCGCGTCAGCGTCACCCGAGGCACGAACGGCTCGAGGCCCGGCTCGGCGGCGATTGCACGGCGCTCGTCCTTCTCGAGCATGGCCGCAGCCGGGAAGAGCGAAGCCGTATGGCCGTCCGGCCCGATTCCGTTCAGCGCCAGATCGAAGACAACACCTTCGAGCTCCGCGTCGTAGAGAGCGGCAGCCTCCTCCGCAGGCCTCTCGCCGCGGACACGGTGAACCGCAGGCGGCGCGGCGAGCGCATCGAGGAGCGTCTCGCGCACGAGCCTGAAGTTCGAGTCCTCGTGGTCGGCCGGCACAACGCGCTCGTCGCCGAGCCAGACGTGGACGCCGTGCCAGTCGCTCCGGAGCTCCGCCGCGGCCTCGTACGCCCGGCCGACCGTCGACCCGCCCGAGAGCGCGAGGTTCGCTCCCGGCGCCGCCGCTTCCGCGAGGAGCTCTCCCGCCGCCCTGGCGGGGTCGTCGAGCACCCGAATCTCGACGTCGGTCACGGCTGCTCGCCGCGCGCGAGCTCCTTCGACCGCTCCATCGCGGCCTGAATTGCGTTCAGGAACGCGGCCCGAACGCCGGCCTGCTCGAGCTCGCGAATGGCGGCGATCGTCGTCCCGCCCGGCGAGGTCACCATCTCGCGCAGCTCGACCGGATGCATCTTCAGGTCGCGGAGCTGCTTGGCCGTGCCGAGCATCGTCTGGACGACGAGCTGCGTCGAGATCTCCCGCGAGAGCCCGAGCAGGATCCCCGCCTCGATCATGGCCTCGGCGAGCAGGGCGAAGTACGCCGGCCCCGAGCCGGACACCGCGGTAACCGCATCCATGTACGGCTCCGAGACGCGGACGACGCCGCCGAGGTGGCGGAGGGCTTCCTCGGCGAGGCTCAGATGCTCCTCGGTCGCGTGTGCGCCCGCGCAGATCCCGGCGATCCCCTCGTGGACGACCGCCGGCGTGTTCGGCATCGCACGCACGACCGGGACGCCGCTGCCGAGGTGCCGCTCGATCGCGGCGGTCGGGATCGCCGCGGCAATCGAGAGGACGGTCTGCTCGGGCTGGATCAGCGTCCCGATCTCGCCGAGCAGAGCGTCGAGATCCTGCGGCTTGACCGCGATCACGACGAGCGCCGCCCGAGCCAGGGCCTCGGCGTTCGAGCGCGTCACGTCGATCCCGTGCCGCTCGCGCAGCTCGGTGACGCGCTCCTCGCGGCGGGTCGAGGCCGAGATCTCGCTCGGCTCGCGCCAGCCGGAGGAGAGAAGCCCGGCGACGAGCGCCTCCCCGATCTGGCCCGCGCCGAGGATCGCGATCTTGCGCTCGTCGACCATCTGAGGAGTCTAGGCGGCGCGGCGCGCGGCGACCCGGACGGCTCGGGCGACATCGGCACTCGCGCCGGGCACGAGCCCGCGGCGCCAGCCGGCGAGCAGGTAGACGCCCGCGAGCCCCGCCCACTCCTCGTACGGCGCCAGCAGCTCCGCGGTCTCCGGCAGCTCGACCCAGCGGCCTCGCAGCGCCGAGCAGAGCTTGACGAGCGAGAGGTCGCCGACGGGGCCGTGGCGATAGCTCCCGAGGCCCTCGAGCGCGACGATCCCGAGCGACCACCGCCCGAAGCCGCGCTCCCGCAGGAGCCGGGCCTCCACAGCCTCGATCGGGAGCTCGCGCAACCGCTCGAGATCGAGGGTGCGGCAGAGCCGGACGAGGGCCGAGGCGCGGTGCGTCGCGAGGCCGAGGCGGCGGAGCTCGACGGGCGAGAGCCGGCCGATCGCCTCGCGTGTTGGGGCGGGCTGAGCGCAGGCCCGGATCACCGCTCGCTCGATCGCCCGCGCCCGGCTCGCCTGGATCAGCTGACCGCAGATGGCTCGGAGCACGGCCTGCGCGACCGTCGGCAGCCGCAGCGGCCGCAGTCCCGAGAGCTCGCGAATCGAAGGGCCGAGCAGAGGGTCGGAGCGGAAGCGCCGCCCGAACTCCGTGGTGTCGTCGTCGAGCGCGAGCATGAAGCGGAGGAGCGCCACCCCGGCTTCGTCGGGCGCGCGCAGCGCGATCGTCCCGTCACGCCCCTGCCACGCCGCCCCGACGCCGCCGCCGGGAAGCGCGGTCTCGAGGACCTCCCGGCGCGCGCTCAGCCGCAGCGAGTACGGCCCGACCGGCCTGACGAGTGCCTCGATCACCGGATCAGACCTTACTGTTGTGCCCTGATGAGGCTCGCCGACGCGATCTCGCTCCGCTCCCGCCGCCGCAAGCTCGCGCTCTTCCTGGAGACGATGCGGCCGACCGCCGAGACAACGGTGCTCGACATCGGCGTCGATGATTTCGGTTTCGGTGAGCTCGGCGCCACCGAACACGGAAGCTGCGGCACGCTCAACTTCTTCGAGCAGGCGTATCCATGGCCGCACCGGATCACCGCGCTCGGCCAGCACGAGGGCGCCACGTTCAGCGAGCGCTATCCCTCGATCCCCTACGTGCGGGGGAATGCGACCGAGCTGCCGTTCGAGGACTCGAGCTTCGACGTCGTGCACTCGAACGCCGTGATCGAGCACGTCGGCGGTGTCGACGCGCAGCGCCGCTTCGTCGCCGAGGCGCTCCGCGTCGCGCCAAGAGCGTTCATCACGACCCCGAATCGATGGTTCCCAATCGAAGTCCACACGCGGCTGCCGCTTGTGCATTGGCTCCCGCAGCCACTCGCGCACCGCGCCTACGACCTCGCGCGCAAGCCTTGGGCGAAGGAGAATCGGCTGCTCAGGCGGGGCGACTTGGAGGAGCTCTTTCCCGGAAACGCTCGGATCGTGAATCTCGGCTTGACGCTCGCGGCGATCGTTGGCTGAGCGCTTCCCCCGGTACGCGCTCTACGCGTTCATCGTCGGCCTCCCGTTCCACAACGTCGTCATGGCGGAGCTCTTCGAGCTGGGGGTTCGCGGTTTGCCGCTCGACGTCGCCTCCGCCTGGAAGGAGGCGCTGCTTGCCGCCGCGCTGGCCATTCTCGTCTGGACGCGCCGCGGGATCCCGTTCGGGTTCACGTCGATTGACTGGCTCGCGCTCGCCTTCGCGGCCTTCGTCGTCCTCTACGCGCTGATCCCGCAGGAATGGCTCGGCGGCGACGCGTCCGGCCGGGGAATCCTCTACGGACTGCGCCACGGCCTGACCCCGGTCGCGGCCTATGTGCTCGGCCGCAGCCTCCACTTCGGCCGGGACGAGCTCCGGACGGTTGGAGTGCTGATCCTCGGCACGGCCGCCGTCGTCGCGACCTGGGGCCTGGTCGACGTCTACGCGATCCCGCTCGAGGCCTGGCGGAACTCGGGCGCTCCCGGTTGGTACTCGGAGCAGCTCGGGCTCGACTACGGCCCCGCGGTCTCGGGCCTGCCGGAGAACTTCGTCTACAACCCCGGCGACGAGCGACCGCTGCGTCGCCTCGTCTCGACCTTCCTCAGCCCGCTCGCCACCGGCTACCTGCTCATCGTTGCGCTGCTCGTCGCGGCTGCGTGGCAACGTTCGCGCTGGCTGAGCGCCCTCAGTGGGCTGCTCCTCGTCGGGCTCCTCTTCACCTACTCGCGAACGGCGATCGCCGCGCTTGCGCTCGGGCTCGTCGTGCTCGCCTACGCGCTGCGCAACTGGTGGCCGGTCGCGGCCGCGGCGGTCCTGATCGCGACGGGCTTCTTCTTCGTCAAGGCCTATCCGGATTTCGGCCCCGAGACGACGTTCACCCCGGCCGAGCTCGAGTTCCAGCGCGCCAACGCCGAGGGCGAGCAAGAGGCGAGCGGCGACCCGACGAGCTTCGACGAGCCATCCGTGGACAGCCACCTCGACAGCCTCCGCGAGGGAATCGACACCGTCGTCCACCATCCGCAGGGCTTCGGGCTCGGAAACGCGGGAGTGACCGCGAAGCGCACGGGCGAGGAGATCAAGGCCGGGGAGTCGACCTACACGGAGCTCGGCGTCGAGGTCGGCCTGCTCGGGATGCTCGCGTTCGTCGCGTGGAACCTGCTGCTCCTCCGCCGAGTCCTGCCGCGGGCTCCCTGGCTCGGAGCCGCGCTCGCCGCCGTGCTCGCGCTCGGGATCCAGACCGACGTGGTCGGCGTGCACTGGCTCGCCTTCGTGCTCTGGGCGTTAGCGGGGGAGCGCGCCTGAACGTGTTCGAGCGGGTGCGAACGGGGTAAGCCGCACGGATGCGACCGAGATCTGCGCGAGTTGCGGAAACGACGTCCCGACGGGGATGCAGTACTGCGGCTGGTGCGGCGCCGCGATCGCGGGGCGTCAGGAGACCGTCAACGTGCACGCAGACCGCAAACTCTTCGGCGTCCCACCCGCCACCGCGCTCCTCGGGCTCGGCCTACTGCTCGTAGTGCTGGCGATCGTCCTCCTCGTCACCGACCGAGTGCTCGCCGGAGCCGTCCTGCTCGTCGCCGGCCTCTTCCTCCTGAGCGGCTTCCCCCAGATCGCGCGGAGACCGGGGGAGACCGGTGTGGCTCGCGGAGCGGTGCGCTCGTACGACGGCGTTCGCTCGCGTGCGGGTGCCCGGATCGATGCGCTCGCGATTCGCGCCAAGGCGAGGCGGAGGATCGGCGAGCTCGACTCCGACCTCGAGCAGCTACGCGGGTCGCGCGAGCGGGCGGTCTCCGCGCTTGGCGAGGCTGCCTACCGAGAGCAGGCCGACGATGTCACGCGGCTCCACAGCGAGGTGGGCGCCGCGGACGCTGCGATCGAGGCGAAGGAGGCGGAGCGGCGAGAGGTCGAGGCCGACGTCGAGGAGCAGGTGGGCGAGACGCGGGCCGCGGCCGCGCCGACCGAGCGTATCGTCGTCGGCGAGCCGCCGCCCGACGATCCTTCCTAGGCGGACTTGACGCCGATGTAGAGGCCGCGGCCGATCAGGCCCTCCTCTTCGCGCTCGACCGCGAGCCCGGCGGCCGCGAACGCTCCCGTGTACTGCTCCCGCGTGAAGAGCGCCGCTTCATGGTGTTCGGTGAAGCGCTCGACACCCGCGCGAGTGAGGACCAGATAGTGGAAGTCCAGGATCGAGATCGATCCGTCGAGTCCGGCCACCGTCGCCCGCGCGATCTTCACCTCGGGCTCGTCGACCGTGAGCAGGTGCAGGTGGCCGGGCTTCCAGTCCTGCGGCTCGAGCCACGGCTCGACGATCAGGACGCCGCCCGGCTCGAGATGGCGCGCCATCGCCGCGAGTGCGGCGCACAGCTTCTCCTCGGTAACCACGTAGCCGATAGCCGAGAAGAGGCAGGTGACCGCGTCGAAGCGCCGGCCGAGCTCGAACGAGGTCATGTCGGCGTGGTGGAACGCGACGTCCGGTAGGCGCTCGCGCGCGACTGCGAGGAGGCCGTCGTCGAGGTCGAGTCCGGCCACGTCCGGATAGCGGTCGCCGAGCTCGGCCAGGTGCTTGCCGGTGCCGCAGGCGACGTCGAGGAGCGAGCGCGCGTCGGGCCGGCGCTCGCGGATCAGCTCGTCGAGCAGCCGTGCCTCGCCGGCGTAGTCCTTGAAGCCGTAGACGAGGTCGTAGAGCTCGGCGGAGCGGTCGAACATACGCCTACCTTTGCAGCTTCGAGGCGGCGTACGATGCGCGCATGGCGATCGATCCGCGCATCGATATCGGCCATGTCCACCTGAAGGTCGCGGATCTCGAGCGCTCGATCGACTTCTACTGCGGGATCCTCGGCTTTGAGCTGCAGCAACGCGCCGGCGATCAGGCCGCATTCATCTCAGCCGGCGGTTATCACCACCACATCGGTCTCAACACCTGGCAGTCGAAAGGGGGCTCGCCGCCTCCGCCCGGGACGACTGGCCTCTTCCACACCGCGATCCGCTATCCCGACCGCGCCTCGCTCGGCGATGCACTGCGGCGATTGATCGCGGCGGAGCACCGGATCGACGGCGCCACCGATCACGGTGTCAGCGAGGCGATCTACCTCCGCGATCCCGACGAGAACGGCGTCGAGCTCTATCGCGACCGCCCGGAGGCCGAGTGGCCGCGTACGCCCGACGGCAGCGTCGGGATGGCGAACGCGCCCTTCGACCTCGAAGCGCTCCTCGCCGAAGCCTCTTAGCTCGGTCGATCATTCCGGGAGCCGGTCTCGAACCGACTCGAGGTCGGGGTCGCGGTTCGCATGCTCGGCCAGTCCCGGCTCCAGCGCGGTCGCCTCGCGGATCAGGGCGAGCGCCTGATCGTCGCGACCGAGACGAGCGTGGAGGCAACCGAGGTTGTAGAGCGCTCCGGCACGGAGCTCAGCATTGGCGTCGTCCGGCAGGGCGTCGATCAGACGCTGCTGGGCGCGTACGGCGTCTTCGGCATCGCCTCGGGCGAAGAGCGGGTCGAAGAGGTGCGTCAACGAGTGGGTGATGCCGTACATGACGATCTCGTCACTCAGCGTCGTCTCGTGAATCCAGGCCGGTGACGAGGCGAGGGTCGACGCGTCGAGCCGCTCGACCTCGGCGACGAGCTTGTTTGAGCAGCGCTCGGCGTCGTTCTCGACGTCCGAGAACGCCCGCGCGTAGTTGGCGCGGAACAGCGCCTCCCGGTCGTGCGAGGGGTCGACGTCCTCTCCTTGCCGCGCCGCAACGAGGGCTGCGGACATCGCCTCCTTCGCACCCGCGATGTGCGCGAGCACGTCCTTGGGAGCAGGCCGCTCGAGGGTGCCGATCGCCGTGCGCTCGTCCTCGCGTAAGCGAGCCGCGAAGCGCCGCTCCTCATCGCTCGCCAAGTGCAAGAGCGTGACCAACTCGTGGGGATCGATCATCGTGGAGCTCCTTTCGGCATGAGGTGTGAGTTAGAGGCGTCTATGCGTGCGCGGCGACCCAGCGCATCGGGTCGCCGGCTCCGAGGTCGCTGATGCCTGCGTCGATCAGCGCGCCGCAGACGAGGGTCCGGCGGTGGGCTGCGAACGTCAGCACGTGGGCGATCATCCCGCCGTAGGTGTAGATCTCCGGTGGATCGCAGATCGCGTCGACGAAAGTCTCGTCCAGGCGCCCTTCGTCGACGATCGCGTGCACCTGAGCGAGGAACGCAGGCCCAGACCTCCCCAGCCTGGAGCGCATCTCCGAGACGCTCTCGTCTTGCTCGACCTCGAAGTCGTAGGGCTTGTCGTGCGTGGCGGCGTCCCACATCGCGAGTTGCCCCACGAGGCGCGAGAGCAGCGAGCGCAGCGTGGGGTCGCAGTCGATCCCTTCGACCGAGATCTTGACGGGTGCGTCGAGGACCTCGTCGGTGAGACCTTCAGCTCGTGTCAGCATCTCTCCGATCAGCCAGACGTGGTGCTCGACCATGCGGGCGAGCAGATCCATGGATGTCACCTTTCTCTGAGCCGGGACGCGGAGGCCTCCCGGTGGGTTGAAGTGCACCTTGTTCGGGGCTTTGATCCGGAAGCTCGTCGGCCGTCGCCGCCACAGAGACGGCGCTCGTCCGAAGGCGCGACCGAACGCGCGGGTGAACGCCTCGTGGGAGGCGTAGCCCGCATCGATGGCGACGCGGAGCACATCGTCGTCCGTCGTGATCAGCCGGTAGGCAGCGCGCTCGAGGAGGACTCGACGACGCAGGGTTGCCGGCGGCTCACCCGCAGCGGCCGCGACGAGCCGGTCGCAGTGGAAGCGCGAGAGGTGCAGGCGCGACGCGAGAGCCTCGGCCGACGCGTCGTGATCGTCCAGCGAGACCGCGAGAACGTCCACGAAGCGGGCAAAGGTGTCGGTCGTCGTGCTCATGCCGGCGATCTTGGCAGCGCGTTTCGAGCGCCGCTTGATCGCGTTTGCTCACTCGCGGACGGCGAGAGACAGCCCGGCGGGAGAGCCGTCAAGGCTCCCCCGCTCGGCTGCCGACGGCCCCGCGAGGCGGAGTCCGAGCCCCACGAGCCAGTACCCGATTCGGGTGCGAGTGCGTCGCTCCCGTCGGCGAGGAGTGGTGGTTGCGTCTGCTTGCAGCCGAGCGAACCGCTCCGCCGCGAACAGCCTCATCGTTGTGGGATCCAGGTACACAGCACTCACCTCCACATCAAGTAACTCGATATTCACTTACTTGAGTGAGAGTATAAACAGGCACTAGCTTGACGTCAAGTAACTTTGTGTCAAGAATGCGTCCGTGGCCGAGAACCGGGACGAGATCGACGAGCGGATCGCCGCCTGGGGCGACGATCTGGCGGGCGTGGATCTCGGGGTCGAGGGGATCGTGGAGCGGATCCATCTGATCCACAAGCGGATCCGGAGGATGCTCGACGACACGCTGGCGGAGTTCGGGTTGAACGTGGGCGAGTGGGCGGTGCTCGGCTCGCTCGTGCGCGCCGGCTCCCCCTACCGGCGCTCGCCGAGCCACCTGGCGAAGAGCTGCGGTTTGACCTCCGGCGCGATGACGAATCGTCTCGACCGGCTCGAGGCGGAGGAGTTCATCCGCCGCCTGCCCGACCCAGACGACCGCCGTGGGGTGATCGTCGAGCTGACCCCGGAAGGCCGCCAGATCTGGGGGCGTTCGATCGGAGCGCAGGCGGCGAAGGAGGCGTTCGTCGCCTCGGGCCTGAACAAGCACGAGCAGGGGCAGCTCAACGCGCTGCTGCGCCGGATGGTGCATTCGAGCGAGCAGGCTGCGACACTGGAGTAATGCCCAGGGGTTACATGGATGGGCCTGCGGCCGAGGAGGCCGAGCGGCGGCTCGACGAGCTGGACCGCCCCGTCGAGGACGCGCCCGAGGAGCGTCTTGGGGTGATGGGCTCCACGGCGGACGATCCCGAGCGCCACTTTCTCGGCTGGCTCGGCGAGGTCGACCCGGACGAGCTCTTCGAGTCGGGCGCGGCCTGGGGGGTCAGCGTCGTTCGGCGCCGGGTGGTCGCCTAGCGACGTGCGCTACAACTAGGACATGGCGAAAGCCGTGGAGCAGCTCGAGCAGGTGACGATCCGCTTCGCCGGCGACTCGGGCGACGGGATGCAGCTCACCGGCGACCGCTTCACGAGCGAGACCGCGGTGATGGGAAACGACCTCTCGACGCTGCCCGACTTCCCCGCCGAGATCCGCGCGCCCGCAGGCTCGCTCCCCGGCGTCTCCGGCTTCCAGCTCCATTTCGCCGACCACGACATCCTCACGCCCGGCGATGCGCCGAACGTGCTCGTCGCCATGAACCCGGCGGCGCTGAAGACGAACCTGCGCGATCTGCCGAAGGGCGGCACGCTGATTGTCGACACGGATCAGTTCAAAGAGCGCAACCTCCAGAAGGCGGGGTACGAGGCGAACCCGCTCGAGGATGGCTCGCTCGAGGACTACCACGTGCATCCGGTCGCCCTCACCTCGATGACCGTCGAGGGCCTGAAGGGGATCGCGGGGATCACCCCGCGCGAGGCCGAGCGCTCGAAGAACTTCTTCGCGCTCGGGCTGATGAGCTGGCTCTACAACCGGCCCACCGACGGCACGCTCGGGTTCATCGAGCAGAAGTTCGGGAAGCGGCCCGAGATCGCGCAGGCGAACGCGACCGCGTTCAAGGCGGGCTACGCCTACGGCGAGACCTCCGAGGATTTCGCCGTCAGCTACCAGATCGCGCCGGCGCCGATGGCCCCGGGGACCTACCGCCAGATCTCCGGGAACACGGCACTCGCCTACGGGCTGATCGCCGCCTCGAAGCTCTCGGGGCTCGACCTCTTCCTCGGCGCGTATCCGATCACCCCCGCGTCCTCGATCCTCGAGGAACTGGCGCGGCACAAGGCGTTCGGCGTGCGGACGTTCCAGGCCGAGGACGAGATCGCGGCGGTCGGCGC
>JACCRW010000037.1 GCA_013813345.1 Actinomycetota bacterium | reverse complement strand
CGGATCAAGCAGAGCGAGTACCTGCTGCAGTTGCGCGAGAAGCAGAAGGCGCGTCGGTACTACGGCCTGCTCGAGAAGCAGTTCCGCAACTACTACGACAAGGCGACCCGCGGCACCGGCGCGCCAGGCGAGAACCTGCTCCGGATGCTCGAGACGCGACTCGACAACGTCGTCTACCGACTCGGCTTCGCCGGCTCCCGGGCGCAGGCCCGCCAGCTCGTCCGCCACGGCCACTTCACGGTCAACGGGCGCCGAGTCAACATCCCGAGTTACGGGGTGCGCCCGAACGACATCGTCACGATGAAGTCGGGCAGTGCCGCCGAGCCGACCATCCGCGATGCCACGGATCTGACCGCGTCGGTCGCGCCGTGGCTCCAGGCCGACCATGAGGGGCTCACCGGCAAGGTGCTGAAGTGGCCCGAGCGCGCCGAGATCGACACGCCGGTGCAGGAATCGCTCATCGTCGAGCTCTACTCCAAATAATCAAACAGCGATTATTTGGACTAGGCAAACCAAACACGGAAATACAGATACGTATTGTGTACTGACTAGCCATTTGTCGCCGCAGGCGAGAAATGGCACGAAAGGAACGTTTTGTCTACACGCACCAGCCTGATGGACTTCCAGGTCCCGAAGATCGTCCACGAGGAGATCAACGAGAACCGGGGGATCTTCGTGATCGAGCCGCTCGACCGCGGCTTCGGCTACACGTTCGGTAACTCGCTGCGCCGCGTGCTGCTCTCGTCTCTCGAGGGCGCCGCCGTAACCGCCGTCAAGATCGAGGGCGTCGCGCACGAGTTCACGACGCTGCCGGGGGTCAAGGAGGACGTCACGGACGTCATCCTCAACCTGAAGAACCTGATCTGCCTCCTCCACGGCGAGTCGCCCGAGGTCGAGGTGCACATCGCGAAGAAGGGCGCGGGCGCGGTCACCGCCGCCGACATCCAGGCACCTGCGGATCTCGAGATTCTCAATCCGGAGCTCGTGATCGGCCATCTCTCCGACAAGGGCAAGTTGGAGATGACCCTCACGATCGGCCGCGGGCGCGGCTACGTTCCGGCCGAGCTCAACCGCGGGCCGGAGCAGCCGATCGGCGTGATTCCGATCGACTCGATCTTCTCGCCGGTTCGCCGCGTCTCGTACGACGTCGAGGCGGCCCGGGTCGGGCAGCGCACGGACTACGACAAGCTCCGCCTCGATGTGACGACCGACGGCTCGCTCGAGCCGCGCGAGGCGATCGGCCAGGCGGCCGAGATCCTGATCCGCCAGCTGGCGATCTTCACCGACCTCGATCGGATCGAGGGCTTCGGCGAGACCGCGGTCGTCGAGTCGGGGATCGAGGCCCCCGCCGCCCACGGGATGGAGAACTTCCCGATCGAGGAGCTCGAGCTCGGCGTCCGCTCGTACAACTGCCTGAAGCGCGTCGGGATCGAGACGATCGGCGATCTCGTGACCAAGTCGGAGAACGAGCTCGCCGCGATTCCGAACTTCGGCAAGAAGTCGATCGAAGAGGTCAAGGAGACGCTCCAGTCCCACGGGCTCAACCTCCGGGGAGACGAGTAGTCGTGGCCCTCACGGCAACGGTTAGGGCGACGCAAAACCGTCACCAGGAGAGCCCCTGATGAGGCACGCCCGCGCAGGCAAGAAGCTGGGGCGCGACTCCGCGCACCGGAAGGCGCTGTACTCGAACCTCGCGGGTGCGCTGCTCGAGCATGGACGGATCCAGACGACCGAGGCAAAGGCCAAGGCCGTCAAGCCGTTCGCAGAGAAGATGATCACCCTGGGCAAGCGCGGCGATCTCTCGGCGCGGCGCAAGGCGCTCTCGGAGCTGCGCTCGCCCGAGGTGGTCAGCCAGCTCTTCGCCGAGATTGCGCCGCGCTTCGCCGATCGCCCGGGCGGCTACACGCGGATCATCAAGCTCGGCGCGCGCCAGGGCGACGCGGCCGAGATGGTGTACCTGGAGCTCGTCGACTACGAGCCCGAGACGGCGTTCGCCGCAGGCTCGCAGCGCCCGGCCTAGCTGGGGACGAAGAGTCATTGTCTTGTCACGAAGGCGCGCAGATTCTGCGTGCCTTCGTCGTCTAGCCTGAATCCAGGGGGCCGCGCGCCCCTTGGGGCACGTTGGGGTTAGGCTCGCGCGATGCGGATCGAAGGGCTCGTCTTCGCGGGGATCGCCAGTCCGGACGCAGCTAGGCTTGCCGGCTTCTTTGCCGAGGTGCTCGGCGTCGAGAGCGTCCGGGAGGACGGCTAGGCGCATGTTCGGGCTGCTCGACCGCCGGGTCTAGAGTGGCCTTCCTCGTCGCGCTCGGGCTCGCGATCTTCGTCCTCCCGTCCCCCTGGGGTGTCGTCGCGGTCGTCGCCGGCGGAGCCTTCGAGCTCGTCGAAGCCTGGTTCCTGTGGCGGTGGTCGCACCGGCGCGCACCCGCGGTCGGAGTGGAGGCGCTGATCGGCGAGCAGGCCGTCGTTGTCTCGCCGTGCCACCCATTCGGCAGCGTTCGCGTCAAGGGCGAGCTCTGGCAGGCCCGCTGCGACGGGGGCGCCGACGAGGGCACGGTCGTCGTGGTCGTCGCCGTCGAGCAGCTCATGCTCGTCGTGGAGGTCGCATGAGGCTGAAGTTGACGCTCGAGTACGACGGCACCGGCTTCCGCGGCTGGGCTCGGCAGCCCGGGGCGAGAACGGTCGAGAGCGCCGTTCGAGAGGCGTGTGACGAGCTGTTCCGGTCGTGGTCGAAGCTCGCCGTCGCCGGCCGCACAGATACCGGCGTGCACGCGCTCGGTCAAGTGATCAGCGTCGAGGTGGAGGGTGGCCCGCCTCCTGACCGCGTGGCGAGGGCGCTGAACGCACTCCTTCCCGACGACGTGGCCGTCGCACGGGCGGAAGAGGCAGCGGCAGACTTCGATGCTCGGTACTCGGCCCGTGGACGCAGCTATCGCTACCGCATCCTCAGCCGCCGAGTGCGCTCGCCCTTTCTGGCTCGGCGTGCTCTCTGGTGGCCGCGTCCGCTCGACGAGGAGACGCTCGCGGACTCGGCTCGCCTCGTGCTCGGCGAGCACGACTTCACGGCTTTCACACCGGCCGAGACCGAGCACACGAGCTTCCGGCGAACGATCACCGCTTCCGCCTGGGAGCGCCGAGGCAACGAGCTCCAGTACACCGTGACCGCCGGCAGCTTCCTCCGGCACATGGTGCGGACCCTCGTCGGGACGATGCTCGAGCGCCCGCCGGACGAGCTCGCACGGCTGCTCGAGGCGCGCCCGCGCAGCGAGGGCGGGATGACCGCTCCCGCCTGGGGGCTGTATCTCGAGAGCGTCGACTACGACGATGAGTGATGCCACGAGATCGTCCGTCTCGGGGCTCGCTGAGCGGCCGCCACGCCGATCAGGTAGACCGGGAGCGGCCCAGACACGCCAGCTCGCGCACCCAGCGCGCGAGATCGTGGCATCACTCATCTAGCATCGCGAGCGTGCGTTACCCCGTCGTCCTCTTCGATCTCGACGGCACGGTCATCGACTCCGGCTCGATCATCCTCGCCTCGATGCGGCATGCGGCGAAGACCGTGCTGGGCCGAGACGTGCCCGATGCACAGCTTGTGGCCGCGGTCGGCGGGCCGGGCCTCGTCGAGCAGATGCGGCTCCTCGACGCGGACCGCGTCGACGAGCTCGTTGCGTGCTACCGCGAGCACAACGAGCCGCTCCACTCGGAGCTGGCCGAGTGCGCGGGGATGACCGATGCGCTCACGATCCTCAAGGGAGAAGGCCGCCGGCTCGGGATCGTCACCGCCAAGCGCCGCGCCACCGTCGACATCGCCTTTCGCTACCTACCGCTCGAGGCGTTCTTCGAGGTGGTCGTCGGCTCCGACGATACGGAGCGGCACAAGCCGGATCCGGAGCCGCTGCTCTATGCGCTCGAGAGCCTCGGGGCGAGCGCCGACAGCGCCGCCTACGTCGGCGACTCCCCGTTCGACGTGCGCGCCGCGAAGGCGGCAGGCGTTCACGCGGTGGCGGTCACCTGGGGCGGAATCCATCGCCGCGAGCTGCTCGAGGCGGAGGAGCCCGATGCGATCGTGAGCGACACGGAGAGCCTCCTTGCCGCCCTCTAGGCGAGCCGAGGAGGTGCGCGAGCTGCTCAAGCGCTACGGCTACGCCTACCACGTCCTCGACGACCCGGAGGTTCCGGACGCCGAGTACGACCGGCTCTTCGACGAGCTGCTCGAGCTCGAAAGCGACCTCCCGGACAGCGGGATCCCGCCCGACTCGCCGACCCACCGGGTCGGCGCGCCCCCCTCGGAGGGCTTCAAGAAGGTGGCGCACCTGACCCCGATGGGCTCGCTGGACAAGGTGACGACGGACGACGCGCTACAGAAGTGGGCCGACGACGTGCGCAAGCGGCTCGACTCGGACGAGCCCGTCGCCTACGTGCTCGAGCCGAAGATCGACGGGCTCGCAGTCAGCCTGCTCTACGAGCACGGCCTCTATGTCCGTGGGGCCACCCGCGGCGACGGCCTTCGCGGCGAGGACGTCACGGTCAACCTGCGGACGATCGATGCGATCCCGCTCTCGCTTCGCGGCGACGACCCACCCGCGGCGCTCGAGGTGCGTGGGGAGGTCTACATGCCGCTCTCGGGGTTCCGAAAGCTGAACGAGCGCCTCGTCGAGGAGAGCAAGAAGCCGACGCCGAACCCGCGCAACGCCGCGGCCGGCTCGGTGCGGCAGAAGAACTCGCAGGTGACGCGCGGGATGCCGCTCTCGAACTGGGCCTACGGCACCGGTCACCGCGACGGCGTCGTCTTCGAGAGCCAGTGGGAGCAGCTTGGCTGGCTGCGCGAGCGCGGGTTCCGGACGAATCCGTTCGCGGAGCGGCTGGAGTCGATCGAGGAGGTTGCCGAGCGCTGCCGCGACTGGGAGCGACGGCGCGCGGAGCTCGACTACGAGATCGACGGGATCGTGATCAAGGTCGACTCGCTCGACCAGCAGTCCCGCCTCGGCGCCCTCCACGGCCGGCCGCGCTGGGCGCGCGCCTTCAAATGGGCGCCGATGACCGCCCAGACCACGCTCGAGAAGATCGCGATCCGGGTCGGCCGGACGGGAGCTCTCAACCCCTGGGGCGTCCTCGAGCCGGTCGAGGTCGGCGGCGTCACCGTCTCGCGGGCGACGCTCCACAACGAGGAGGACATCAACCGCAAGCAGATCCGCGAGGGCGACCTCGTGATCGTGCAGCGCGCAGGGGACGTGATCCCGCAGGTCGTGGGCCCGGCCGGCAAGCACCGGAAGGGGACGAAGGAGTTCCGGATGCCCAGCCACTGCCCGCTGTGCGGAGCGGAGGTGGTGAAGCCCGAAGGGGAGGTGATGCACCGCTGTCCGAACCGCGCCTGTCCCTCCCGTGGGCTCGAGACGCTGATCAACTGGGTGACGGCGGCGATGGACATCGAGGGCGTCGGCGAGCAGTTCGTGCGCCGGCTCTGGGAGCTCGGGCTGCTCCGGTCGATGCCGGATCTCTACCGGCTGACGCTCGAGAAGTTGCTCGAGTTGGACGGCTTCCAGGAGAGATCGGCCACGAAGGTGCTGAGCGCGATCGAGCTGTCGAGGGAGCAGCCGTTCTCACGGGTGCTCTTCGGCCTGAACATCCCGGATGTCGGCTGGGTGACGGCGCAGAATCTCGCTCGGCACTTCGGGACCGTCGCTCGGCTGCTCGACGCGAGCCAGGAGGAGGTTCAGGAGGTGGACGGGATCGGCCCGGATCGCGCTGAGTCGATCGCGGAGTGGTTCGCCGACGAGCAGAACCGGACGCTTGTCCAGGAGCTGCAGGAGCTTGGCCTCACCTTCGAGGCCAGGGAGGCGGAGCGGCGGGTCGAGGGGCCGCTTTCCGGGACTCAGTACGTGCTCACGGGAACGTTGGAGGGGTTCACGCGCGAGGGGGCCGCGGCGGCGCTCGCGTCGCTCGGCGCCAAGGTCTCCGACAACGTCTCCAAGAAGACCACGGGCGTGATCGTGGGGGAGAATCCCGGCTCGAAGGCCGCCAAGGCGGAGAAGGTGGGCGTGCCGGTGCTCTCGGAGGCGGATCTGCAGGAGCTCGTCAAGGGGGCTCCCGCGACCACG
The DNA here is from genome assembly GCA_013813345.1 of Actinomycetota bacterium. GTDB lineage: Bacteria > Actinomycetota > Thermoleophilia > Gaiellales > Gaiellaceae > Gaiellasilicea. Next base: position 2,977 of record JACCRW010000037.1, on the reverse strand, counting down.
CACGTCGGGAACGTCCCTCCTCCGCGCCGGCGCTAGAGACCGCGCAACGATCCGTGGTTTGGCAGCCGCCTCCTGACCAGGTACCATGCGGTGCATGGAACCGGGCGGAGCAAGGAACTCGCTCTCCCAGCTTCGTCGCGGGGCGGTCGAGTACTGCGTGCTCGCGCTCCTGCGCGACGGCGAGCGGTACGGCTTCGAGCTCGTGCGCAAGCTTTCCGAGGTCGACGGTCTCGTTACGAGCGAGGGCACGATCTACCCGCTGCTGACGCGGCTCCGTCGCGACCGGCTCGTGACGACGTTCTGGCGGGAATCGGAGACAGGCCCGCCGCGCCGTTACTACCAGCTCACCGACGGCGGTCGCGAGGCGCTCGCCGGCTTCACAGTGGAGTGGGCCCGATTCCGCGACGGAGTCGACGGGCTGCTCAAAGACGAGGAGGAGCAATGAGGCAGAAGCACCCCAACAAGCTCGTGGCCGAGTACCTGAACCGGCTCGAGTCGGCCGCGGCCGGCCTCGGGCGTGGGCGCCGGACGGAGCTCGTGGCCGAGATTCGCGAGCACGTCGACGACGGTCTCCGCGAGGCGGGCGCCGTCGACGAAGTCGCGGTCCGCAACGTGCTCGAGCGCCTCGGCCCGCCCGAGGAGATCGCGGCAGCCGCCGGTCCTCCGCCGACGAGGGCCGGACGACTCGAGCTGGCGGCCATGATCACGCTGGCGCTGCCGTTCGTCGGCTGGATCATCGGTGTGGTGCTCGTCGCCGCATCGCGAGCCTGGACCGGACGCGAGAAGGTGGTGGGGATCGCGATCGCCTTGTTGCCCGCCGTCATCTTGGCTCTCAGCTTCGTGGCCGTAGGCCCGTCGAGCGGCGCCGATACCCCCGGTGGGACGGCGGTCGCGACGCTGCCAGAGGAGGAGGTTGACGGCAGTAGCGGCGGCCTCGGGCCGATCGAGCTCGTCGTCGTCCTCGGCAGCTTCTTTGCCGGCCCCGTCGCCGCTGTCTATCTCAGCTCGCGGTTGCGCCGGCCGCCGGAGCGAACCGGGCTCGCTTCAGCCTGATGCGGCGAGCACGGTGGCGAACCGATCCTGCGCGCGGCGGGCCCAGTACGACGACACGGGCGCGCCGTTCTGGAGGATCGCGAAGACGAAGCGGTCGCGGACGAAGCCCGAGAGAGCCGAGGCCGCGCTCGTCGTCCCGGTCTTCGCGATCACGCGTCCCCGGGCCGGTCGTGACTCGAGTCTGTTCCGCAGCGTCCCGTCGACGCCGGCGACCGCGAGGGAGCCGAGGAAAGCGTCGCGAATGGCGGGATCGGCGATCCCGGCGAGGAGCAGCTTCACGATCGCGCCTGCCGTCAAGCGATCGAGCCTCGAGAGGCCCGAGCCGTCTGCGATCCGGACGCCCCCGAGCGGGATCCCAGCCGCGGCGAGTGCGTCCTCAACGACGCGGGCGCCGCTGGCGGTCGAGCCGTCGTCGCTGTACAGAGCTCCAAGGTGCTTCAGCAGCAGCTCGGCCGTGTGATTGTCGCTCTCGCGACCCATGAAGCGAACGATCTCGGAGAGCGGCTCGGAGAGGTCCTGCGCGAGTGGAAACCCGGCGGTGGTCAAGGTGCCGGCGCGGGCGCTACGACGGACGGCGACTCCCTTCGACTCCAGAGCTGTCCGGAAGAGCGACGCAGCTGCGAGCGCCGGCCTTCCCGACGTCCGCCCTCGGAACCAGCTTCGCTCGACGACGAGCGCCGAGAGCGGGGGCGATTGCCCGATGTAGAAGCTCGGCTTCCAGCCCGGCCCGGTTCGTCTCGAATCGAACCACGACTCGTCGCCGATCACCGCTCCGTCGACCTGGGCGATCCCCCAGGAGGCGATGTCGGCGGCGAGCGCGTCGAGGTCGGCGGGCGCGAGCGTTGGATCGCCGAAGCCCCGCAGGAAGAGATCGCCGTGCCAGACGTCGCCCACGAGCGAGCCGGTGCCGACGACCTCGGTGTGAAAGCGGTAGCCGCTACCGAGGCGGTGGAGCGCCGCGTAGGCGACCGGCAGCTTCTCGTTCGAGGCGGGCTGGAGCGAGAGGAGCGGGTTCCGCGAGTAGACGACCGTCCCGGTGCGCAGGTCGACGGCGAGCGCGGCGGTTCGCGACGGATCGATGTTGGGAACCGCGAGCGCCTTCGCAAGCCGCGAGGGCAGGGTCGGGTCGGCGGCTCGTGCGGGAGGTGCGACCGTGAGAGAGAGCGCGAGGAGCGCCACGCCGAGCGCGGCGAGGAGCGATGGGACGAGCGCCGTTCGAAGATGGGCCAGGCGGCCCATGCTCGACCCGGTAGCGACTCCCATAATCGGGCATGGAGCGCCTGCTTGAGCCACCATCTGCCCACCGTCCTGACCGAGATCCGGTCGTTGCTCGACCAACCTGCCGACAGCGAGCGGGAGTCGCGTGCCCTCGCCGAGAAGACGCTCACCGACGGCTACGCGCACGCGCTTCAGATCGGCGGCGAGCGGCTTCGCGTCGAGGAGCAGTTGCGCTCGGTCGTGCGAGCGCCGAAGTCCGATCGCGCCCAGATCGCCGAGCTGACCGGCGTCCTCGACGAGCTCGATCGCGAGCTTGCCGGGCTGCACAGGCTGCTCGCGGCGCTGCGGGCGCACGCCCTCTAGCACGGCACGAAGTCCTAGACGATCCCGGAGCGGACGGCGTAGACCGCTGCTTGGATCCGATTCTCCATCTGGAGCTTCATCAGGATGTTCGAGATGTGGTTCTTGACCGTCTTCGGGCTGATGTGGAGCTCGCCCGCGATCATCGCGTTGTCCTTGCCGTTAGCGATTAGCTTCAGCACCTGGATCTCGCGGTCGGAGAGCTCGGCGCGGATCGTGGCCGCCGCATCGGGAGACGCGGTCGTCGCGCGCACGTGCTGCAGCACCTTGCCCGCGATGTGAGGCGAGATCAGCGACTCGCCGACGGCTGCCGATTCGATTCCGTGGATCAGGTCCTGGATCGATG
>JACCRW010000017.1 GCA_013813345.1 Actinomycetota bacterium | reverse complement strand
GTGCGGAGCGCGACGCGTTCGGAGAGGACGAGGTCGAGCTCGTGACGCTGCTCGGCCGTTTCGTCGCAGCCGCGGTGCAGAACATCCGCACCTACGAAGCGGAGCGGGCGACCGTCGAGGAGCTGCGTCGCCTCTCGGCGCTCCGCGCGGACTTCGTCTCGCTCGTCTCGCACGAGCTGCGGAGCCCGATGGCCGCCGTGATCGGGTCGGTGCGGACGCTCCAGACTCGCTGGCCGGAGCTGCGACCCGAGCAGCGGGATGCGTTCCTCGCGGTGATCGGCGACGAGACGAGCAGGCTCTCGGATCTGGTCGGGGACGTGCTCGACACTTCGAGGATCGAAGCTGGCACCTTCGGCTACACGTTCAGCGACGTCGATCTCGCGGAGCTCCTGCGCGAGGCAACGGCGGCGGTGACGCTCGGACAGGACGCAGTCCGGCTCGAGGTCGAGATTCCGCCCGTGCTTCCCCGCGTGCGAGGCGACCGCGACCGTCTGCGCCAGCTCGTGGACAACCTGCTCGCGAACGCGATCAAGTACTCGGAGCTGGGTGCCCCCGTCGAGCTCGATGCGAGCGCGCGGAACGGCACCGTGCGGGTGCGCGTTCGCGACTTCGGGCCGGGGATCCCGCTCGAGGATCACGGGCTGATCTTCGAGAAGTTCGGCCGCTCCGGGGTCGCGGATGCCAAGCCGGGTACGGGGCTCGGCCTCTTCATCTCGCGTTCGTTCGCCGAGGCTCACGGCGGCACCCTGCGCGTCGACTCCCGCCCCGGCGCCGGCGCGACCTTCACGCTGACCCTGCCCGCCGAGCCCTAGGAAACGCGGACGCGGCTCACCTTGAGCTCGCGCAGGAGCGCGGCGGCGCGCGCCGCGACCGACTTTCGCAGCTCGCCAGGCTCCAGCACCACGGCCTCGCCGCGGTCGTGCAGGATCTCGCCGACGATCCAGTCCTCGGTCTTGAAGCCGAGCTCGCCCAGCGCCGAGCCGTCCGCGAGCGGCAGGGCGCCGCGCTCGCGCTTCCAACGAGCGACCTCCGGCGAGTACCAGACACGCGCGATCCCGGGGTCGCGGAGGTAGTTCGGGTCAAAGCCCTCGCGCGGCTCGAAGCTCTTGTCGGTCAGCCGCGCCGAGCGCATCCGATCGACGCGGTAGGTGCGCGCGTCGCCGGCGTTCCGATCCCAGGTGTGCACGCGCCAGTAGGGCAGCTCGCGCATGAGCTGATAGGGCTCGACGAGCCGGCTCGTGGGCGTCTCCTCGCCCTCCTTCAGGTACTCGAGCTCCACGAGCCGATGCTGCTCGATTCCGTCGGAGAGCGTGCCGATCAGCGCCTCCTCGTCGGTGGGGCGGTCGTCCTCGACATCGCGCGGCTCCGACTGGGCGAGCTCGAACTGACCGAACGTCTCCTCCAGCTTCCGGCGTACGCGGTCGAGCGTCGTATGCGAATCGGCTGCGATCGAGGGGCCGACGTAGTCGAGCGCGAGGCGGATCGCCCGCGCCTCGAGCGGGGTCAGCCGGGGCGCGAGCCGGAAGACGTCGCCGTAGAGCTCCTTGTCGACGGTGACGAGACCGCCCTCGAGCTCCGCGTAGACCGTGTAGCAGCCGCCGCCGAAGTTGACGAGATTGAGCAGCGAGAGATGCTCTTGGAGATCCTCGCGCGGGATGTGGAAGCGCTCCGCGAGCTCGTCGGCGTCGAGCTCGGCCTCGCGCGCGTCGCCGCACGCGGCCAGCAGGTAGGCGAGGAGGGCCTGGAGGACGGCGAAGCGCTCGGGCGCGACGGGCGGCGCCGGCCGGTCGGCGGTGGGCAGATCGAGTTGCGGCTGCGCCGTGGCGATGGCCGGGGTCTCGCCGGCGTGCCGGTCGCGGATCAGCGTCAGCGCCGAGGCGACCGCTCCGCGCAGCTCCGCCGGTTCGAGGGGAACGGCGCGGCCGTTCTGGCGGAGAACCCAGCTCGCGAGCGGCGCGACCGCCGCGTACTCCGTCTCGAAGACACCGTTCTCGAGCGTGCCGGCATCGCCGAGCGTGCGCTTCACCCACCAGGCGGTGTCGCCGGAGACGGCGACCCGCGCCGTGCCGGCGAGCTCGCCGATCTGCCAGGGCGAGCGACGACGATGGTTCTCTACGTCGAAGTCGGCCGGGAGCCGGAAGTCGCGCTCGCGGCGCGTCGCGAAGCGGATGTCGCTGCGGATCCGGGAGACCCGGAAGGTCTTCTCGCGCTCGTCGCCGAGATCGCTGCCGATTACGTACCAGACGCCCTCGTCGTGGCGGAGCGCATAGGGATTGAGCGTTCGCTCCGAGACGCTGTCCCGCTGCGGCGACCAGTAGCTGAACTTCACCGTCCGCTGCTTCGAGATTGCGGCTTCGAGCTTGGAGAGCCGGCCGGCGAGCTCGGGCGAGTAATCCGGATCGCTGACCTTGACTCGGTCGGCGGTCTCGCCGGACAACTCGTCGAACCCCTTGCGGCCGAGGGCGAGGTTCTGCAAGGCGAGCCGCAGCGGCTCCGCATAGGCGAACTTCCCCTCCAGCAGGTGCAGGCCCGTCAGGAGCGCCGCCAGCTCGTCGTCTGTGAGCTCGAGCTTCGGCAGGAAGTAGTTCTCGGAGCGGAGCGTGTAGAGCTCCTCGCCGGTGAACTCGTCGCGCTGGGAGTTGAGCGGCACGCCGAGCGCGATCAGCTCGGCGCGGTCCGAGTAGAACCGACGCGCGAACGCCTCGTCCGACATCTCCGAGTAGCCCTCGACGTTTCCCTTGACGTCGCGCGCGGTCAGCGCGCGCCGCTCCGCCATCAGGAAGGCAACGAGCGAAAGCTGCCGGATCAGCTTGTCGGTGTCATGCGACATACGCTTTTTCGAGCTTACAGCTCGAAAAAGCCTAGGCTGCGAGCGTGGATGATTCGAGGTGCTGGTGCGACGGGCAGTAGTCGCGCTCGGGCAGCGGCGTGCGCTGGCAGGGCTTGCCTTTGCGCGTCGTCGCCCGGCAGCGGGCGACCCCGCCGTCGAGTGCTCCTGCCTCGAGCTGATCCTCGATGAAGCCGACCGCGGCGCCGACGCCCTCACGCACGGCCCAGGCCACTTGAGCCTGCGCCGTGATCGGGAAGTAGCGGCGAATGTCCTGGAAAAGCGCGCGATCGGGCTTCGAGAAGTAGTGCGGATCGGCGGCGAGCCGCTCCATCGTCTGCTCGCACTGCTCGAGTACCGCCCGCCGCGACTCGAGCCGCGCGCCCGAGTCGGAATAGGGGTCGATCAGGTCTCTGATCGAGCGGTAGATCGCTCGCGAATACTGATACATGCAGGTCTGAAGCTGCAGAAGGTGTGCTTCCATCCAGGCGGTCAGCGCTCCTGTCGAATCCCCTGATCAGGCCGTTTGCGTCGATCGGGCGAGGTTTCCGCGAGCGAGTATACGGACTTCCGAGCGTTGTTACAAAGTCTTTCCCGAAAGTTCTCTTTCAGGCTGCCTCGTAACCCGCGCCAGGCTCGGAGGTCAGGGAACGATCGCGCGCTGGTACGCGGCCGGGAACACCGTGCGCGCCCGCTGGAGCGCGCTCGCCGCCTCCGTCTCCGACTCGAACACGCCCTGGAAGACGACGTAGTAGCCGGGGTGGAGGCTCGCGAAGCGGGAGGAGTCGAGGATCCCAACCCGCCTGAGCCCGCCCTTGCGCGCGTCGTCCGCCTTCGCCCGCGCGGCCGTGCGGCCGCCGTTCTGGGGCAGCGAGAGCAGGACGATCGTCCAGCCGCGCCGACCGGTCGGCCAGGAGATCGCGCGCGGATTGCGCGGGGTCGGAGCCAAGGCGACCGGAGGCGGCGGAGGCTGCCCGGCCGCGGTTCCGGTTGGAGGCTCGGGCGCGGTCGGCCCGGGAGCGCTCGGCGGAGCGGTGAGGCTTCCACCGGTGGCCGTCGGCACGGCCTCCGCGGCCTCGCCGTCGGAGGAGATCGCGATCGCGACGCCGGTGCCCAGGATCGCGAGCACGAGTCCGAACACCGTCGGGAGGAGCCAACCGGCCGCCCACGGCTGCCGCGCGGCCAGGCCCGCGGTGGCTCGCTCCACCGGCCGGGTTCGACCTTGGGGGAGGCGCAGACCGCAGTCGAGGCAGTACTCCTGTCCGGGTTCCGCTCCGGCGGAGCAGCGCGGGCAGAGCAAGGTGGGGTCGCTCATCGTGGCGTCTCTGCCGGGACGGGGCGGCCGCAGTTGGCGCAGAAGCGCGAGCCCCAGAGGAGCGGCGCGCCGCAGTCGCAGCGGGCGCTGCGCGGAACTCCCGCCAGCGGCTTCGCGTTCCCGAGGAGCGCCTCCAGCTCGTGGATCCGGGCCTCGAGCCCGATCAGCTCCGCGCAGCGCTCGAGCACGAGATCCTCCCGAAAGCGGTCGCGCCGGTACATCTCGAGGGCGATTCCGCCGAGATCGCGCAACCGCTCCTCGCGGAGCCGCAGGAGCGCTCGCCGCTCGCGCCGGAGCTCGCCGGGAGGCGGCGTCGGGCGCCGGCGCTGCTTCGGCGCGGCTGCTTCATGGCCGTTCTCGGCGTCGGAATCGGAGCGCTGCGGCAGAAGACGGTGGAGCAGCGGAAGGCGCGGCATCGAGGGGCCGAATCTAGCAGCGGCGGCGGCGGACTCTACGTCGAGCGCCTAGAGCTCGATCACCACGAGGCGCTCTTCGGTCAGCTCGCGGACGGCCCAGGCGGGCCCTTCGCGCGTGTTCCCGGAGTCCTTGACCCCGCCGTAGGGCATCTGGTCGGTGCGGAAGGAGGGCGCCTCGTTGATCGTGACGCCGCCGAACTCGAGCCGCTGCGCCGCCGCGAGCGCCGTCTCGAGCGAGCTTGTGAAGATCCCGGCCTGGAGGCCGTAGCGCGTCCCGTTCGCGAGCTCGATCGCCTCCTCGAGCGTCTCGTAGGCGGTAACGGTGCAGACCGGCCCGAAGACCTCCTCGCACGAGACCCTCAGCTCCGGCCCGGCGTTCGCGAGCACCGTCGGCCGGAGAAGCTCGCCTTCGAGCGTGCCGCCCGTCAGCACCTCGGCGCCGGCTGCTCGCGCCTCCTCGACCCACTCGAGAACGCGGTCGCGGCTCTCGCCGTCGATCAGCGGGCCGACGTCCGTCTCCTCGTCGGCGGGATCGCCGAGCCTGAGCGCCTCGACCTTCGGCAGGAAACGCGCGAGCAGGTCGTCATGGGCGGCCCGCTGTACGTAGATTCGCTGCACCGAGATGCAGCTCTGCCCTGCGAACGAGAAGGCGTTGGCGGCGAGCTTCGTTGCGGCCGCCTCGAGGTCGGCATCTGCCTCCACGATTACCGGCGTCGCGTTCCCGAGCTCGAGGTTGACGCGCTTGCGCGGCGCCCGCTCGGCGAGCTTCCAACCGACGGCACCCGAGCCGGTGAACGTGATCGCGCGCACTCGCGCGTCGTCGACGAGCACGTCGCCGATCTCGGAGGCCGGCCCGACGACGACGTTCAGCCACCCCGGCGGGAGCCCGGCCTCGGTCTCGAGCTCCGCGAGCAGAAGCGCGGAGAGCGGCGTCTGGGAAGCGGGTTTCAGCACGACGGCGCAGCCGGCCGCGAGCGCAGGAGCGAGCTTATGTGCGACGAGGTTGAGCGGAAAGTTGAAGGGCGAGATCGCGCCGACGACGCCCACCGGCAGCCGCAGCGTGAAGGCGAGCTTGCCCGCGCCGGTCTGGGAGGCGTCCATCGGCACCATCTCGCCTGCGAGGGTGCGGGCCTGCACGGCGCTCATCGTGTAGGTCGACATCGCGCGCGCCACCTCGACGCGGGCGGCCTTGAGCGGCTTGCCCGCCTCGGCTGAGATCGTCTGCGCAACCTCCTCGTGCCGCCGCCCGAGGTACCCCGCGACCCGGACGAGGATCTCGGCCCGCTTGTGCGCCGGGAGCGGCTCGCGCATCGCCTCCTCCGCGGCGTCGATCGCCCGTCGTGTCTCGTTCGCGCCCGCCGTCGGCACCCGCCCGACCACCTCGCCGGAATAGGGCGAGCGTACTTCGATCCACTCGCCGGTCTCGATCCACTCCCCGTTCAGAAGGAGCCGCTTCTCGGTTGCGGTCGTCGCCATTGGCCTGAGTCTAGGAAACTGGACGCATGCTGGATGTCCCGGATGTGAGGTACGCGCGAGGCGGAGGCGTGGCCGTTGCGTACCAGGTGATCGGGAGCGGGCCGCGAGAGCTCGTCTTCGTTCCGTTTCTGTCGAATCTGATGTGGCTCTGGCAGCTACCCGCCCTGAGGCGGTTTCTCGAGCGGCTGGCCGCCGAGACGCGTCTGACCCTGGTCAATCCGCGTGGAATGGGCCTCTCGGACCGGCCCCGGAGCGTCTCGCTCGAAGGTTGGATGGACGACATCAAGGCTGTTCTCGACCAGGAGGAGCTCGAGCACGCCTCGGTCCTGGGAACGAGGGACAGCGCGAACGCGGCGATTTTGCTCGCGGCGACGTATCCCGAGCGGGTCGAGCGGCTGATCCTGCACGCGCCGTTCGCTCGGCTCGTGCGCGGCGCGGACTACGAGTTCGGCGAGGCGGACGAGTGGCTCCGCGCCGGGGTGAGGGAACGGCGCGATCGCTGGGGTGACCGAGAGTTCGGAATCGAGCTCGCGAAGCGGATCAACCCGCAATGGGCGGACGACGACCACTATCTCGAGTGGTTCGTCTGGAATCAGCGCTTCACGGTCAGCCCGGCCGCGGCTGCGGAGTTCTACCGGATGCAGGTGGACACGGACATCACCGACGTGCTCGGCTCGGTTCGCGTGCCAACGCTGGTTGTCCATGCGCCTGAACAGCGCGTCGATGCGACATACGTCGCCGAGCGGATCTCGTCGGCGCAGCGGGTAGAGGTTGCTGGCGTTGGCATGTCACCGGCGGAAGACGATGCGATCGCCGACGCGACGCTCGGCTTTGTCCGTGGCGAAGCGCCGAGAAGGATCCCCGATTCGGTGCTCGCGACGTTGCTCTTCACCGACCTCGTCGGTTCGACGCACAGGGCCGCCGAGCTCGGCGACCGAGCCTGGCGCGATGTGCTCGAGCGCCACCACGCCGCCGTCCGCCGCGAAGTCGCCCGCTTCCGCGGCGCGGTGATCGACACGGCGGGAGACGGGTTCTTCTGCCGCTTCGACGGGCCGGCGCGGGCGATCGCGTGCGCGCGCGAGATCGTCGCAGCCGCGCCCGAGCTCGGGCTCGCCGTGCGAGCGGGTGTGCATACGGGTGAGTGCGAGCTCGCACTCGAGAAGCTCGTCGGGCTCTCGGTCGTAATCGGGGCACGCGTCGCGGGTGAGGCGGCGGCCGGAGAGGTGCTCGTCTCGCGTACGGTGAAGGATCTCGTAGCCGGCTCGGGGCTCGCGTTCGAGGATCGTGGCGAGCGCGAGCTGAAGGGCGTGCCGGGCTCTTGGCGCTTGTACGCGGTGGCCGCGTGAACGAGGAGCGCGTCGCGAGCTTTCCGATCGGCGCCGCCGCCACGATCGAGGAGCTGGAGCGCGACCCGCACCCGCTACTGGCTCGTCTCCGGGAGCGAGAGCCGGTCTCGTGGCTGCCCGCGCTCGACGGCTGGCTCGTCACCCGGCGGGATCTTGCCCTCGAGGTGATGCGCGACGCGGAAACTTTCACCGTCGATGATCCCCGCTTCTCGACAGGACAGGTTGTGGGCGCGAGCATGCTCTCGCTCGACGGCTCCGAGCACGCGCGTCATCGCGATCCGTTCGCGCGTCCCTTCCGGCTCGACGCGGTCCGAGCGCGATTCGAGAGCTTCGTCGGTGCAGAGGTCGATCGGCTGCTCGCCGCAATCGAGCTCAGGGGCGAGGCCGAGCTGCGCCGCAGCCTCGCCGGCCCGCTGTCGGTTGCAGCGATGGTGCAGGCACTCGGGCTCGACGAGGACGACTCGGCCGAGGTTCTGGGTTGGTACGACTCGATCGTCGCGGGCGTGACCTCGATCACGGCCGGACAGCCTGCGGAGCCCGCAGCGGCGGAGGCCTTCGAGCGGCTTCGAGTAAGCGTCGAGCGGGCCTTCGGCCGCGATCCGGACAGCTCGCTCGTCGCCGCTGCCGCCGCGGATGGAGATGGACTCAGCGGGGGTGAGGTCGTCTCCAACGCCGCTGTACTCCTCTTCGGCGGAATCGAAACGACCGAGGGGATGATCGCGAACGCGATCCTGCACGTGCTCGAGAGCCGCGAGCAGCGGGACCTACTCGAGCGCGATCCGGCTCTCGTCGGCGCCGCCGTCGAGGAGTCGCTCCGGCTCGAGCCGGCCGCCGCCGTGGTCGATCGCTACGCGACGCGCTCCGTGGAGCTCGCCGGTGCGCGCATCGAGGAGCGCGAGCTCGTGACGGTCTCGCTCGCCGGGGCGAACCGCGACCCGGCCGTCTTCGAAGAGCCCGATCGCTTCGACGTCCTGCGTGAGAACGCACGGCTCCACGTGACCTTCGCGCAGGGGCCGCACGTGTGCATCGGGATGCATCTCGCCCGACTGGAGGCGCAGGTCGCGTTGGGGCGACTGCTGGCGCGACTGCCGGGCGTGCGCCTCGATCCGGAGCGGCCGAGCGCGGCGCGCGGGCTCGTCTTCCGCAAGCCGCCGACGCTGTGGGCGCGCTGGGACGCGCTAGGCTGACGAGATGCCAGACGCCCTGATCGTCGACGCCGTCCGCAGCCCGATCGGGAAGCGGAACGGCTCGCTCTCCGGGACGCGTGGCGACGATCTCGCTGCGCAGGTGCTGAACGGATTGATCGCGCGCCACGACCTCGATCCCGGCGAGGTCGAGGACGTGCAGATGGGCTGCGTCACCCAGATCGGCGAGCAGGGCTGGAACATCGGCCGGATGGCGCCGATGGCGGCCGGCTGGCCCGAGACCGTCTGCGGGACGACCGTCGATAGGCAGTGCGGCTCCTCGATGCAGACGAACTTCAACGCCGCTGCCGCGATTTGGGCCGGCCAGCTCGACGTCGTCGTCTCGGCGGGCGTCGAGATGATGTCGCGCGTTCCGATGGGCTCGAACGGCGGCGACCTCTCGGAGCAGGTGACCGAGCGCTGGCAGATAGTGCCGCAGGGGATCTCGGCCGAGGCGATTGCGGCCGAGTGGGAGATCTCCCGCGAGGCGCTGGATTCGCTCTCGCTCGAGTCGCACCGCCGCGCGCTCGCCGCGACCGAGGCTGGGAACTTCGAGAACGAGATCGTCCCCGTCGAGATCGGCGCTGCCGGCGCGGCCGTCCTCTTCGGAGTCGACGAGGCGCCGCGCACGGACACCTCCGCAGAGAAGCTTGCCGCGCTCGCGCCCGCATTCATCCCGGACGGCGTCGTCACTGCCGGGAACTCGAGCCAGATCGTCGACGGCGC
>JACCRW010000457.1 GCA_013813345.1 Actinomycetota bacterium | reverse complement strand
CCCCCCCCCCCCCCCCCCCCCCCCCCCCCCCCCCCCCCCCCCCCCCCCCCCCCCCCCCCCCCCCCCCCCCCCCCCCCCCCCGCTCACTTGGCGACCTCGATCGCGCGGCTCTCGCGGATCACGATCACCTTCACCTGGCCGGGGTACTCGAGCTGATCCTCGATCTCTCGGGCGATCTCGTGCGAGAGCAGGATCGCCGCGTCGTCGTCGACCTCGGTCGGCTCGACCATGACCCGGATCTCCCGGCCGGCCTGGAGCGCGTAGGCCTTCGCCACCCCGGGCTTCTGCGTCGCGAGCTCCTCGAGTGCGCCGAGACGCTTGATGTAGTGCTCGAGGCTCTCTCCGCGCGCGCCGGGTCGCGACGCCGAGATCGCGTCGGCGGCGATCAGGAGCACGGCCTCGACGGTCTGCGGCTGCACCTCGTGGTGGTGCGCCTCGATCGCGTGGACGACGCCCTGACTCTCCCCGTAGCGCTTCGCCCACTGCGCCGAGATCAGCGCGTGCGAGCCCTCCACCTCGTGCGTCATCGCCTTGCCCAAATCATGGAGGAGCGCCGCGCGCTTCGCCGTCTTCACGCTCGCGCCGAGCTCGCTCGCCATGATTCCGACCAGATGGACGACCTCGAGCGTGTGCTTGAGCACGTTCTGGCCGTAGCTCGTCCGGTAACGGAGGCGACCGAGCACCTTCACGACCTCCTCGTGCAGGTCGCCGCAGTTCGCCTCGAAAACCGCCTGCTCCCCCGCGAGCCGGACATGCTCCTCGAGCTCCGCCTTCGAGCCGTAGTACATCTCCTCGATCCGGGCCGGATGGATCCGCCCGTCCTCGATCAGCTTCTGGAGCGTCATCTTCGCGATCTCGCGCCGGATCCCGTCGAAGGAGGAGAGGACTACGGCTTGCGGGGTGTCGTCAATGATGAAATCGACGCCGGTGAGGTGCTCGAGCGCGCGGATGTTGCGTCCCTCGCGACCGATGATGCGTCCCTTCATGTCGTCGGAGGGCAGTTCGACGACCGTGACCGTGGTCTCGGCGGTGTGGCTTGCCGCGACGCGCTGGAGCGCGTCTGCGACCAGGTTCCGGGCGCGGCGCTTCGCCTCGACCCGGGCTTCCTCGTCGAGCTGACGCACGGTGCGAGCGAGCTCGTGGCGGATCAGGTCTTCTGAGCGCTCGAGGAGGTGGCGCTTGGCATCTACGACGGTGAGGCCGGCGACGCGCTCGAGCTCCTTCACAGCCTCGTTCTTCGCCGCCTTGAGCTCGTCTTGGAGCTCACGAACGTGAGTCTCGCGATCGTTGAGCCCTTGCTCGCGGCGAAGGGTCTCCGTCTGCTTCTGGGTGAGCTCACGTTCCTGCGCCTGGGCGCGCTCCTCGACCTTCGCGATCTGGAGCCGGCGTGTCTGGACCTCGTCCTCGATCTCAGAGCGCAGCCGGACCGCGTTCTCCCGGGCCTCGATCTGGGTCTCGCGACGGATCGCCTCGGCCTCCCGCTCGACCACGTGGACGCGCGACCCGCTGCGCAGCAGCAAGTACGCAGCCGCAAGCGCGACTCCGACTACGAGTCCGACGAGCGCCGCAATGACCGTGAGCATGATCGCCCGACCTCCCGGGGAGGGGTTCGATTTCCGCGCACCTCCAGGGTGGGCGGCTGCTCACATCCGGCGCCGGCCCGCAGGCCCCGCTCCGGTTCTCGGCGCGTCAGCTCAGGCGAACGCCGGCGTCTCCTTCGACTCGCCGGATGCCCTTGATTTCAATGGATTCGTCGTCATTTCGATCGGCTTCGGAAAAACGCGCGCTATGCAGGAAAAACGTCAGATGGAAGCCCCGTCATCCTACCCCTTCCGCGTCGTCCCACGCAACGGCTCCCTCGATCACGTCCTCGGCGAACCCGTGCGCTACCAGGTACCGGGTCGTGCGCGTCGAGAACCCGCGGCGCTCGGCGACGCGTGCGGCACGCTCCGACTCGGGCTCGAGGGCCTCGATGGCCGTCTCGATCTCGGCTGCCGGCACGCCTCGCTGCTCGAGATCGTGGCGAATCAGGGCGTTGCCGTTGCCTCGCGCTGCGAGCGAGCGAGCGCGGGTGCAGGCGAAGTGCTCGTCGTCGACGAGTCCGGCCCGAGCAAGGGTCTCGAGCGTGCGGGCGCGGTCTGCCGGCGCGACGCCGCGGGCGTCGAGTCGCGAGGTCAGCTCAGCCGCGGATCGATCGCGGACGCGCAGCGCACCGATTGCGGTACCGAGCGATCGCAGCCGTCGAAGCTCTCGGCCAAGGGCTCGCGCTCGTGCTCGATCGAGCGCGACCCCGGGTGCAAGACCGACGCGCACCGCAGCCTCGACCGGTAGATGCCGCCATGGGACACCGTCGAGCTCAACCGTGACGTGGCCCGACCCCGCCGGGCGCAGGGACGTGACCTTCTTCATCGAACGGCTTACGCGGCCGATGCCTTCACGTCGCCTTCGATCTGCTCGTCGACCTTCGCGGCGGCCTGCTCGGCCGCGAGGCTCGGAAGGAGGCGTGCCGAGACGATCTGCTCGGCCGGAGCCTCCGCCTGGATCCGGGCCAGGATCTGCTGCACGAGATCCGGATGCTCCCTCAGGAACGCCGCGGCATTCTGCCGTCCCTGACCGAGGCGCTCGTCGCCGAAGCTGAAGTAGGAGCCCGCCTTTTGGACGATCTTGCGCTCGATCCCGACCTCGAGCACCGTGCCTTCCCAGGAGATCCCGCTCCCGTAGATGATGTCGAACTCGGCCTGCTTGAACGGCGGCGCGACCTTGTTCTTCACCACCTTGACGCGGGCCCGGTTGCCGTAGGCCTCTGCGCCGTCCTTGAGCGTCTCGATCCTGCGGATGTCCAAGCGGACCGACGAGTAGAACTTGAGCGCTCGTCCGCCCGGGGTCGTCTCGGGGCTCCCGAACATGACGCCGATCTTCTCCCGCAGCTGGTTCGTGAAGAGGCAGATCGTGTCGGTGCGATTGAGCGTGCCGGCGAGCTTGCGCAGCGCCTGACTCATCAGCCGTGCCTGGAGGCCGACGTGGGTGTCGCCCATCTCGCCCTCGATCTCCGCCTTCGGCGTCAGCGCGGCGACGGAGTCGACAGCGACGACATCGAGGGCGCCCGAGCGGACGAGCAGCTCGGTGATCTCGAGCGCCTGCTCGCCGGTATCGGGCTGCGAGACGAGCAGCTCGTCGACGTTGACGCCGATGTTCTTGGCGTAGGTCGGGTCCATGGAGTGCTCTGCGTCGATGAAGGCGCAGATCCCGCCCCGCCGCTGTGCCTCGGCGATCACGTGGTAGACGAGCGTCGTCTTCCCGGAGCTCTCGGGGCCGAAGATCTCGACGACGCGGCCGCGCGGCAACCCGCCGATCCCGAGAGCGAGGTCGAGCGAGAGCGAGCCGGTCGAGACCGCCCCGATCGACACCTGGGCGGAGTCGCTCATCTTCATGACCGACCCCTTCCCGAACGTACGCTCGATCTGCCCGAGGGCGACGTCGAGAGCTTCCTCGCGATTCATCCTTCATCCTCCCAAGCTTGGTGATCGAGCAGACAGAGAAGCAAAGCAGTGGCATCGGACGGCATGGAGCAACGCTAGCGGCCGAGCTGATACAGCTTCGTCACGGATCTGTGCCGCCTTCGTCACGCTTTTCGGTCAGGAGCCGCCGGACGAGGTGCAACGCGGCGACGACAGAGCGGCGCCGGATCGAGTCCCGGTCGCCGGGGAAGCTGAACGAGGAGCCCTTGCCGCCCCACGGCGTGACGGCGTGGAGGTAGACGAGCCCGACCGGCTTCTCGTCGGTCCCGCCTCCCGGGCCCGCCACTCCCGTCACCGCCACGGCCACGTCCACGCCGAGTTGCCCGCGAGCACCGTTGGCCATCGCCTCGGCGACCTCCGCCGAGACGGCCCCCTGCTCGGCGAGCAGCTCCGCCGAGACGCCGAGCTCGCGCTCCTTCAGCTCGTTCGAGTAGGCGACGATCCCCCCGAGCGTCGTCGCGCTGAAGCCGGGCACCGCTGTCAGCCGCGCCACGATTAGCCCACCGGTACACGACTCGGCGGTCCCGAGCGTCAGGCCACGCTCGTGGCAGAGATTGAGCACGACCTGCTCGACCGTGCGGCCGTCGTCCGAATAGAGGAACCGCTCGAGGCTGGCTCCGAGCGCCGAGGTGAGCTCCTCGGCGCGCTTCTCGGCGGCCGGCTCGGCCAGGATCTCGACGACGACCTCGAAGTCTCGGGCACAGATCGTCGTTTCGACTCCGTCACCATCGCCGCCCGCCTCGGCGAACGCCTGCGCAACCATCGACTCGCCGGCGCCGAAGAGGCGGAGCGTCCGCCGCAGCGGCGGTACACCGCCGTCGAGGACGCGCCGAATCGGCGGCGTAGTGAGCGCGTTCGGCCAGAGCCGCTGCAACTCTGGAGGAGGGCCCGGCAGGACGACGACGGGAGTTCTCCCGATCTCGACGACGAGGCCGGGCGCCGTCCCCGCGAGGCCGAGGGCGATGGCCCCGTCCGGAACGGTGGCCTGCTTGCGAACGCCGCCGGCGAAGTCGGGGTAGTCGCGCTTCATCCGCTCGGCAACTTCCCGTGAGACAGCCTCGATCTCTTGCTCGAGCTCTGGCCGGACAACGAGCTCGAGCCCGGCGACGCGCGCCACCACCTCCACGGTGCGATCGTCGTGGGTCGGCCCGAGCCCGCCCGAGATCGCGACGAGCTCGGCGTCCGCGACCGCCACGCGCACCGCCGCCTCGAGCTCGTTCGGATCGTCGCCGACGATCTCGATCCGGGCCGGCTCGAGCCCGAGCGCGAGCAGCGAGCGCGCGAGGAAGGGGCCGTTCAGATCGGTTCGCTCGCCGCGCACGAGCTCGCTTCCCGTCACGACCACAACCGCGCGTGGCCGGCGGCTACTCACGCGGCCTCAGGACGAATCGGCGACGAAGATGCGCTTGGCGGTCACGAAGACGCCGCGGGGGCTCTTCGCGGCTGCCGGGAGCTTGATCCGGTTGCCGTTCCTCCTCACGATCACGTTCTGGGGCGAGACGACCCGGATCCAGAGGAGCTTGCCGACAAAACGCTGCTTCTGGCCCCGCTCGACGGTGCCGCTGTACTCGACCGGGCCGATCGCGCTGCCGCGACGGGCGACGACGACCGAATCGCCCCTTGTCGCGATCACCTCGAGCCGTGCCGTGCCGGAGCGGGCGGGCGCCGGAGCCGTCCGGGGCGTTGTCGGAGCCGGCTGCAGGCCCTGGACGTCCTGGGGCTCGGCGCCGCCGAAGCGCCAGGCCGCGATCACGAGCGCGGTGAGGACGCCGATCGAGACGAGTGCGAGCAGGACGACGTTCGACTCGCGCCGGTCGTGGCGCCGGCGCCGGTCTGCCGGGACGCGTCTCGTGCGCAGCGGCAGATCCTCGTCTCCGGCGACGAAGCGCGAGTTGTACTCGTCGACGTAGAGTTGTCCGTCGAGCCCGAGATAGTCGGCGTAGGAGCGCAGGAAGCCCTTGACGTAGGTGTGGGAGGGCAGCACCTCGAAGCGGTCCTCCTCGAGCGCGCGCAGGTACTTGGCGCGGATCTTCGTCCCGTGCTCGGCCTGGGGCAGCTCGAGCTGCTGGCGAAGGCGAGCCTCGCGGAGGCTGTTTCCGATCTCGAACACGCAGGGATCGTAGCCGCGGTCGCGACCCCGTCCTAATCGACCGCCGAGAGGATCGCGAAGACGCCGATCGCCATCGCGCCGGTGATCCCGAGCAGGAGGCCGGCAACGCCGAGGAAGCGGCCGAACCGTGCGGTGCTCGAGCCGCGCACGCCTGCAAGCGTTCGCTGCCCGCGCGCCCGGGCGCGGCGCGCGAGCAGGATCGCGAGGATCCCGAGGAGGATCGCGGCCGGGATCGCGGCCGCCGAGTCGATCAGCTCGTAGGCCTCGGAGAAGCGCGTGGCGACGATCGCCGCGGGCAGCGCCGCCAGCGAGAGCAGGCCGACGACGACGGCGAGCCACGCACTGCCCGAGCGCGAGGAGCCGTTACTGCTTCTTGTAGGGGCGGCCAACCGCGGCGGGTGGGATCGAGCGGCCGATCACACCGGCGACCGCGATCAACGTGAGCACGTAGGGAAGTGCCTGGAAGAGCACCGCGGCCGACTCCGAGTAGGCCGGCAGCCGCTGCGCGAGCGCACTCGAGAAGCCGAAGAGGAGGGCGAAGGCGGCGGCCTGGAAGGGGCGCCAGTTGCCGCAGATCACGACCGCGAGTGCGATGAAGCCGCGGCCGGCGGTCATGTTCTGGTTGAACGAGTTGACGAAGCCGATCGAGAGATAGGCGCCGCCGAGCGCGGCGAGCGCGCCGGAAAGGACGACCGCGGCATATCGCGTCCGGTAGACCGAGATCCCGACCGTGTCGGCGGCCCTCGGGTGCTCGCCGACGGCGCGGAGCCGCAGCCCGATCGGCGTCTTGAAGAGCACGAGCCACGAGAGCAGCACGGTCGCGAACGCAAGCCAGATCATCAGGTTGAGCTGACCCAGGATTGGCCCGACGAAGTACCAGCCCTCGAGGAACGAGAGGTGGACGTCCGGAATCTCGGGAACG
The DNA here is from genome assembly GCA_013813345.1 of Actinomycetota bacterium. Taxonomy (GTDB): domain Bacteria; phylum Actinomycetota; class Thermoleophilia; order Gaiellales; family Gaiellaceae; genus Gaiellasilicea. The sequence goes on along the minus strand of JACCRW010000457.1, from coordinate 5,854 downwards.
TCGGGCGGCGTGCCCTCGCCGGCGTAGGTATCGATGAAGAGGTAGCCGGTGACCCCGAGCGCGAGGAAGTTGATCGCGAAGCCGCCCACGATCTGGTCGGCGCGGAGATGGATCGCGAAGAAGGCGTGCACGAGCGCGAAGAGCGCACCCGAGAGCGCTGCGGCCGCCAGCCCGAGCGGCCACGAGCTCAGCTTGTCGGCGGCGAAGATCCCGAAGAACGCACCGGAGAGCATCATCCCTTCGAGCCCGATATTCGTGACGCCGCTTCGCTCGGAGAAGATCCCGCCCATCGCGGCAAAGGCGAGCGGAGTCGCATAGCGGAGCATGGCGGCGAAGAGCGCCGACCAGACGACGACCTGATCGAGGTGGCCGACGCTCGAGCGCGTTGCCAGGTAGCCGAGCCCGATCCCGGCGACACCGGCGACGACGGCGCCCCAGCCCAGGCGCTTCACCCCCTGCGAGATCGCGTAACCGCCGAGCGCGATTGCGGCGAGCCCGATCAGGATCGACGGGATCGGAGTGCGGAGATGGAGCGGCGGGAGCGCCACCCAGAAGGCCGCGAGACCGGCGACGATCCCGCCGATCGCGACCGCGCGAGCACCGCGCGGGAGGCGCGCGAGCAAGCGCTCGATCATGCTTGCGTCCTCGCCTGGCGCTGGCGCGCCCGTCTGCGGATTCCGAAGAGGTAGAGGATCAGCACGTCTGCGCCCACGAAGAGTACGACGAGCCCCTGGATCAGCGTTGTCAGGTTCGACGCGAGCTCCGGCCGGAAGATCTCCGGATCGAGGTTGCGGGTTGAGGTGCCGACGAGAAGCGCCGCGAAGAGGAGCGCGGACAGGGCGACGCCGATCGCGGTGTTCCGGCCGAGGAGCGCGACCGCGATCCCGACGAAGCCGATCGAGTTGATGAAGATGTCGTTCGTGTTCAGCCTGAACTGCCAGCCGAGGATGTCGAGTGTGCCGGCGAGCCCGGCGAAGGTGCCGGAGATCGCCATCGCGAGCACGTAGTTCCGGGCGACGGAGATCCCGCCGTAGCGCGCCGCCTCCGGGTTGAAGCCGACCGCCCGCACCTCGTAGCCGAGCGTCGTCCGGTTCAGCGTGATCCAGTAGACGACGAGCGCCGCGAGCGCGACGAAGAAGCCGACGTGGAGCCCCTGGAGGAGCGGATCGCCCCAAAAGACGTTCAGCTTCGACTCCTCGAGGACGTCGTTCGAGACGGGCACCGACTCGCCGCCCTCGTTGTCGTTCTGGAGCGGCCCGCCAAGCCCGAAGAGGAAGACGCCGACCCACAGGGCGACGTAGTTGAGCATGATCGTGGAAATAACTTCGTGGGCCCCGACCGTGGCCTTCAGGAAGCCCGCGATCCCGGCGAAGATGGCCCCGGAGAGCGCGCCGGCGACGATCGCGACGAGGATGTGCAGGAAGCCCGGCAGGCCGGGCAGCTCCGAGCCGATCCAAACGGCCATGATCGCGCCGGCGAGATACTGGCCCTGGCCGCCGATGTTGAACATCCCGCAGCGGAAGGCGAACGCGACCGCGAGCCCGGTGAGGACGAGCGACACGTAGACGATCAGCGTCTGCTGGAGATTGAGCGCGGCGAAGGAGTTGAAGGACGTGTCCCAGGGGAACCAGACGCGCGACTCCGTCCAGGGAATCCCGATCTCGTACGAGCCCACCTCGAGGAACCAGTTGAGCCCCGAGCCCTCGAAGATCGCCTTGTAGGTCGTGAGCGGGTTCTTCCCCGTCGTCGCGAGGACGACGAGACCGCCGATGAAGAACGCGAGAATCGTCGTTAGTAGCGGCACCGCGATTCCGCCTGCCTTGTGCCAGACCGCTACCCGAGCGGCCACGCTCGGCGCGTAGTCCCCGCCCTGGCGCGGGTTCTCGACCTTGCCGCCGCCCTCCGGGGGCGTCTCGGTCATGCGGCCTCTTTCCGGCCGCCGCCAGTCATCGCGACGCCGAGCTCCTCCTCCGAGACGCCGGGTGCGAACTCACCCACTATCTGGCCCTCATAGATGACGAGGATCCGGTCTGAGAGCGAGAGGATCTCGTCCAGCTCGAGCGAGACGAGCAGGATCGCCCGGCCCTCATCGCGCTCCTCGACGAGGCGCCGATGGACGAACTCGATCGCGCCGACGTCGAGCCCGCGCGTCGGCTGCGCGGCGATCAGCACCTTCGGGTTGCGGTCGATCTCGCGGGCGAGCACGACCTTCTGCTGGTTGCCGCCGGAGAGCCCGCCGGCGTGCGTCTGCGGTCCGCCGCCGCGCACGTCGAACTGCTTGAGCAATCCTTGCGCCCGCGCGACGAGCCGCTTCGGGAAGAGCCAGCCGAGCCGGGACGCCGGCTGCGAATCGTAGTCGTGGAGCGCGAGATTCTCGGCCAGCGAGAAGTCGAGCACGAGCCCACGTCGCTGGCGATCCTCCGGGATGTGTCCGAGCCCGGTATCGAGACAATCCTTCGCGCTCTCGTTCGTGACGTCCTCGCCGGCAACGAGCACGCGCCCGGAGTCCGATCCCATCAGCCCCGCGATCGCGTCGATCAGCTCCGTCTGGCCGTTTCCGTCGACGCCGGCGATTCCGACGATCTCCCCGCCGCGAACGTCGAGCGAGAGCCCGCGCACCTTCTCGATCCCGCGGTCGTCCGTCACGTGCAGGTCCTGGATCTGGAGCAGCGGCTCGGTGGGCGTCGACGCCCCTTTCTCGACGCGGAGGAGCACCTCGCGGCCGACCATCAGCCGCGCGAGGCTCTCTTCGGTTGCGCCCGCCGCCGGCAGCGTCTCGATCTTCTTGCCGCGGCGCAGGACGGTGATCCGGTCGGCGATCTCCGTCACCTCGTTCAGCTTGTGGCTGATGAAGATGATCGACATCCCCTCGCGCGTGAGGGTCCCGAGGATCTCGAAGAGCTCCTGCGCCTCCTGCGGGGTCAGAACCGCGGTCGGCTCGTCCAAGATCAGGATATCTGCGTTCCGGTAGAGCGCCTTCAGGATCTCGACGCGCTGCTGCTGGCCGACGGTGATGTCCTCGACGCGCGCGTTCGGGTCGATCCTGAACTTGAACGCGTCGGAGAGGTCGCGCACCCGCTGCGCGGCGGCGTCGTAGTCGAGGAGCACTCTCTCGCGGGTCGGCTCGTTCGCGAGCACGATGTTCTCCGCCACGGTCATCACCGGGATCAGCATGAAGTGCTGGTGCACCATCCCGATCCCGGCATCGATCGCGTCGCGCGGCGAACTCATCCGCGTCGGCGTTCCTTTGATCCTGATCTCCCCCTCTTCAGGCGTGTAGAGCCCGTAGAGGACATTCATCAGCGTCGATTTGCCGGCACCGTTCTCACCGAGGAGTGCGTGCACCTCGCCCGGCCGGAGATCGAAGGAGACGCCGTCGTTGGCGACGATCCCGGGGAAGCGCTTCGTGATTCCCCGGAGCTCGAGAACGGGTGGCTCGTCCACCGGGGGATTCTATGACGCTGGACCAGACGCCCACAGGTCAACGCACGTCGAACGCTAGCCGCTGCCGACCGTCTCCGGGATGTCGGTGATCTCGCCGGCTGCGATCTGCTCCTGGACCTGCTTCACCTTCGTCACGATCTCGGCGGGCACGCTCGCAGCGATCTCGCCGAGGCCGACCCCGCCGGAGGCGACGTCGAAGACCGAGTCCTCCCCGCCCGCGAAGCTGCCGTCCTGGACGGCCTGAACGGTCTGGAAGACGGCGACGTCGACCTTCTTCAGGGCGCTCGTGACGACGTGCTCGCCGAGAAAGCCCTGGTCGGCGTCGACGCCGATCCCGCTCACGTTCTGCTCGTTGGCGGCGTTCAGCGCCCCGAGCCCGCACTGGCCGGCGACCTGGAAGACGACCGACGAGCCGCGGGCGATCTGGTTCAGCGCGATCTCCTTGCACTTGGCCTGGTCGACGAAGTCCTGCGAGTAGCCGTTGAGCGTCTTGACCCGAGGATTCGCGGCCTTCGCGCCGGCCTGGTAGCCGGCGATGTAGCGGTCGACCGGCGGGATCTTCTGGCCGCCGACCGAGCTGATCGTCTGGTTCGCCCCGGCCGACTCGGCGACGAGGAGCCCGGAGAGATAGCCGACGAGGTAGCCCGCCTCCTGCTCCTTGAAGAGGAGGCCGCGGACGTTCGCCGGCTTCGTCTCCATCGCCGCCTGCGAGAAGTCGATGATCGCGAAGTTCGTCTCGGGGAACTGCTCTGCGACCGTCTCGACCGCCTCGGCCATCAGGAAGCCGACTCCGACGATCAGGTCGTAGTCCTGCTGGGCGAGTGTCGAGAGATTCGGAACGTAGTCTGAGTTCGCCCGCGAGACGAGCACGCGGCCCTCGGCGCCGAGTTGCTCCTTCGCGCGGTCGAGGCCCTGGTTCGCGAGGAAGTTGAAGGAGCGGTCGTCGAGGCCGCCGATGTCGGTGACGAGCCCGACCCTGATCGAGGGGCCGCTCGAGCCCGAGCCCGTGTCCGTGCCGGTCGTGGTCGTTGCGGCCGGAGCCTCGGTGGTGCCACTCGCGTCGCCATCGTCGTCGTCGCTCCCGCAGCCTGCGAGAAGGGCGAGCGCCGCGATCAGCGCTGCCAGCAGCGAGAGACGGAGGAGAAAGCGAAAGCTCATCTCCTGGAACGGTACCGGGAGGGGCGGGTTCGGAAACCCACCCCTCCCGAGCTCTAGCAGTTGCCTAACGAACGACTAGCCGGTCGTCGCCGGGGGCGCCTGCGCGCGCACGACGATCTTGCCGGAGGAGATCTGCTTCCGGATCGACTCGACAGCGGCCTTCAGGGCCGGTGAGATCCGGTTCGAGATCTTGCCGTAGCCGACCGCACCGCTCTTGACACCGAAGATGACGTCGCGGTTCGTGCCGAACCTGGCGCCGGCCGCCTTCGCCGCGCCGACCGTGCCGAGCACGGCGATGTCGACCTTCTTCGTCGCGCTCGTCATCACGTGCTGGCCGAGGTAGCCCTGGTCGGCGTCGACGCCGATCCCGAACACATTCCGCTCCCTCGCGGCCGAGAGCACGCCGAGGCCGCACTGACCGGCGACCTGGAAGACGACGCCCGCGCCGTTCGCGATCATGTTCAGCGCCTGCTCCTTGCACTTCGCCTGATCGACGAAGTCCTGCGAGTAGGCGTGAACGACCTTGACCTTCGGGTTGGCCTTCCGGGCGCCCGCGTAGTAGCCGGCGATGAACCGGTCGACCGGCGGGATCTTGAGTCCGCCGACGGCGCCCAGCATGAGATTGCCGCCGAACGGCTTCGCCGTGATCTGCCTCGCGGCGAGATAACCGACGAGGTACCCGGCCTCTTGCTCCTTGAAGAGCAGGCCGCGGATGTTCGTCGGATTCCCCTTCTGCTTGACGCCGGAGTTGTCGATGATCGCGAACTTCGTCGCCGGGAACGCCTTGGCGACCGTCGCGACCGAGTCGGCCATGAGGAAGCCGACACCGATTACGAGATTCGCCTTGTACTGCCGAATCGCGTTGGTCAGGTTCGGGATGTAGTCCGCGTTCGACCGAGAGATGTAGACGCGGCCCTGAACGCCGAACCTCTTCTTCGCGTCGTTCAGACCCTTGTTCGCGAGGAAGTTGAACGAGCGGTCGTCGAGACCGCCGATGTCGGTCACGAGGGCGACCTTGAACGGTGCCTGCGCCGGTGCAGCTGTCGCCGCGGGCGACGTAGCCGACGCGGCCGGCCGGGCGGAGCTGGTGCCGGTGACGACGAGCATCACGACGGCGATCAGCGCTGCCGAGACGAGCAGCAAGAACGAGCGTGCCTTCACATACCCTCCTTAGAGATCAGAACCACCGCGAGACTTGGACGCTTGATTACATCGCAAGTTGGCGCGGAAGGAAAGACCTTACGTTTGCCGG
>JACCRW010000439.1 GCA_013813345.1 Actinomycetota bacterium | reverse complement strand
TCAGGCTCTCGCCGACGAGCGCGGCGGTCGGCTCCCCGCACATGTGCGTTCGCCAGGTCATCCGAGCAGTCTGCCGAGAACGTCGGCGTGCGCGAGCGGTTCGTCCTGGGCGCCCTGGCGGCGGAGCGTGGCGCCGGTCGCGCCGACGATCACGGTCGTCTGCGCTCCGGAGCGACCGGCCTGGGTGAGCTGGCCCTTGAGCGAGCGGCCGGCGTAATCGGTGTCGGCGGCGATCCCGGCTGCGCGCAGCTCCTTCAGCCAGCGCAGCACGAGCTCGCGCGGCCCCTCGGGCTCGAGCGCAAGGAAGACGTCGATCGTCGGCGGCTCTGCGGTCACGCCGGCATCCTCGAGCGCGAGCAGCAGCCGCTCGATCCCGGCTCCGAACCCGACTCCGGGCGTCGGCGGACCGCCGATCTCCTCGATCAGCCCGTCGTAGCGGCCGCCACCCGAGATGGTCGAGTTGGCGCCGTCCAGCGGGCCGATGAACTCCCAGGTCGTGCGCGTGTAGTAGTCGAGGCCCCGCACGAGAGTTGGGACGAGCGTGTAGCCGACGCCGAGCGTGTCGAGAATCGCGCGCACCTTCGCGAAGTGCTCGATGCAGGCGGTGCAGAGCGAGTCGCCGATCGTGGGCGCTTCGGCGAGGAGCGCCTGCACGTGCGGCGGCTTCGCGGCGAGGTTGTCGAGCGCTCGGAGTGGGCTCGTCGCGAGCTTCTCGCGCGTGTCCGAGTCGAGCTCGGACTCACGTCCGGCCAGCCAAGCCGAGAGCCGCTCGAGATACGCGGGCCGGCAGTTCCCGTCGCCGATCGAGTTCAGCTCGAGGTGGTAGTCGGTAACGCCGAGGTTGCGCAGGAGCGTGTCGTAGAGGTGCAGGACCTCGGCGTCGAGCGCCGGATCGTCCGAGCCGATCGCCTCCACCGAGAGCTGCCAGTGCTCGCGGTAGCGACCCCGGCCGGGGCGACCGTAGCGGTACATCGGCGCGATCGTGAAGAGCTTCTGCGGCTGCGGCTCCTGCTGGAGCCCGTGGCTCAGGTAGGCGCGGCAGATCGGCGCCGTTCCCTCCGGGCGCAGCGTCAGCGAGCGTTCGCTGCGATCGGTGAAGGTGTACATCTCCTTCTGGACGACGTCCGAGCCTTCGCCCGAGGTGCGCTGGAAGAGATCCGTGTCCTCGAAGACCGGAGTCTGGATCGGCCGGTAGCCGGAGAGCGCGCAGAGCCGCTCCATCTCACCTGTGACGCGTCGCCAGAGCGGCTGGTCGGCGGGGACGATGTCGTGAGTGCCTCGGGGCGGCTCGATCTTCACGAGGCGCGAAGCTCTGCGAGAAACGGGTTGCGGGCGAGCTCGGCGCCGAGCGTCGTTGCTGGGCCGTGCCCGGAGTAGACGATCGTCTCCGGCGGATAGGCGCCCGCGAGCGTGCGGATCGAGTCGAGAAGTTGCTCCCAGCTCCCGAACGGGAGATCGGTGCGACCGACGGAGCCGGCGAAGAGGACGTCGCCGGAGAAGAGATTGCCGTCGGCGTGGTAGGCGAGGTGGCCGGGCGAGTGCCCGGGTACGGCAGTGACCTCGAAGTGGATCCCGGCCGCCTCGATCGTCTCTCCACCTGCGAGCAGCGTGCTCTCGCCCCCGTAGCCGCGGATCGAGACGCCCAGAGCAGCGAAGAAGTCGTTCGGTCGCTGGAAGACGTCCAGCTCTCCTTGGGGCAGCCAGACGGGGGCGGCTGTGCTCTCCGCGAGCTCAGCGAGCGCCCCGATGTGGTCGTAGTGGCTGTGCGTGAGCAGGATCGCGGCGCAGGAGGCGCCGGCGCGATCGAGCGCGAGCCGAATCTGGTCCGCGTCTGCGCCGGGGTCGAGCACGACTGCCTCGGACGCGCTCTCGTCCCGGCGGACGATGTAACAATTGGTGCCGATGGGGCCGAGAGAGAGCTGGTCGACCGCAAGCGTCACTGGATGGTCGAGTCTACTGAGGGGAATCTAGGAGTTCGCCCGTGCAGAGCTGGAACCTAATGGAGGTGGCGGCGCCCGACGGAACTCGCGACCCGCTCGTCGTTCATTCGGGCAACGAGGCGCGTGCCGTGCTGATCGTGCTCAACCCGGGCCAGCGCATGGGCGATCACCAAGTGAAGGAGAACGCCTGGGTAACGGTGCTCGAAGGTCGTGTGCGGATCTCCGCCGGCGCTGAGACGATCGAGGCCGAGCCTGGGACGCTCGTGCGCTTCGACCCGGATGAGCGCCATTCGCTCGCAAGCGAGAAGGGCGCCCGCGTCCTGCTCCTGCTCGCGCCGTGGCCCGGCGAGGGCCACTACCGAGGAAGCGGCTAGCGCTTCTTGGCGGGCTCGGACTTTGCCTGCCGGCGCTGGTAGGAGCGCCAGACGATGCTGTCCATGAAGTAGCTGAAGGGGAGGAAGAACGCCATCAGCGTGAGCGTCTGGATGACCTTTGCCGCTGTCGTGGCGCTCGAATTGGGGATGACGAAGACGACGATCAGCATCAGCGGGAAGAAGAGCGCGCCGCGCTTGAGCGTGCGGCGCCAGGAGGGCGGCTCGACGATGCGCGGGGCGCGCCCGGTGGACTGCAACTTGGTGCGCGCCGCCTTCGCGGGCTGGATCAGCGCCTCGGCCTCGTCGGGATCGACCTCGCGGCCGTCCTGGTCGACATAGACCTCTTCCCATTGGTGGCGCTTCAGCTTCTGCTGGCGACGGCGCTGCTTCTTCGAGGGCATCGACTCAGTATGCCGCGGGCGCAACCAGGAGGGTTGGCGAATATCGGCTGTGCCCGTCTCGGCACGCTGGCCACGCCGTGACAGCGTCCTCAGTCGCGTCCAGACCTACAGGTATGAACGCTCCCTGCGTCCTTGCCACGACGCACCCATCGCACCGATCCGGACGAGCGGCATTCCGCCAACCCTCCTAGACTCGACCGATGAGCCGATCTGTCGACCGCCTGAGCCTCGTCTACGACGCACGCGGCGGTGTGGTCGGCGAGCTCGCCTACGCGATCGGGCGGGCACGCGGAATCCGTCACTGCGCTCTGTGCGGGCTCACGCACGGCCGCGTGCGCGAGCGGCCGGCGTGGCGGGCGTTCCGTGCGTCGCTGCCCGTGCCGGTGCGGGCCTTTCACCGAACGACCGCCCTCACGACGTTGCGGCTGCGGGCAGGAGGAGCCGCACCGGCCGTTGTGGCGCACGCCGGCAACGACGCAGTCTTGCTCCTCGACCCCAAGCAGCTCGAGGGGATTGGCGGCGATCTCGAGGCATTCGGCTCGGCGCTCGAGACGGCACGGCTCGCTGCCGCTCTCGACTGGCCCGGCCGTCAGACGAGCTGACCGTCCTTCACGACCCGGGAGACGACGGCCCCGCCCAGGTGATAGGCGAGGTAGCGCCAGTCGGACGCGTCGAGGAGGACGATGTCCGCCCTGTAG
>JACCRW010000407.1 GCA_013813345.1 Actinomycetota bacterium | reverse complement strand
GGGTAGCCGATCGTGGCGAGGCCGCTATTCTGGTGCGATCCCGGGCGCATAGCTCAGCGGGAGAGCGCTCGCTTCACACGCGAGAGGTCCCTGGTTCAATCCCAGGTGCGCCCACTTCGAATCGCCGCTGATGGGGTGGCTCGGCGCCTATCCTGCTGAGGGGGTGGGAAGGCTAAGCACAGGCGAGCTATTACTAGAGACATTGGCGGAGCTACGCGAGCGGGTACAACAAGCCGCCGGTGAGACCGATCATCGGAGACGCGAGTACCATGCTCTCAAGATCGCGGCTGCGCTCCGTCTGTTGCTGCTCGATGAGCGGCCTCTGCTCGTTCAGGCGAGCGTTCCGTACCGAAGGATCAAGACACGGTTCAAGATCCGACCCAGTAGCCCCGATGCAGACAGCCAAGTGTGGTTCGCGAACGAATCTCTTGGATCCGGACGCGTTAACGTCCGCCGAGACGCTCGGCGATGCGGAACTCGGAATGCAGGTGGGTGGCGTTCAAGTGTGGAACCGCGCTCTTGGGCCCGAGGAGGTAAAGCGGAGATATGAGCAAGGTCGTCGCCGCCTGGCCGTTGAACAACGATCGGGTACCAGGTGCTTCTCCGTCAGACTCTCGTGAGGTACGAGACAGTGGTAGTCACGGTAAAGGATGCCGTCCGCTTCCTCTGCCACGTTGCCGGCGGGGTGCACCACGGGATGCCGAAGAACGCACATGAGGAGAAGATTGACGAGTTCTGCAGGACATATCAGATCCAGGAGCTTCCGTCGGTACACGCGTCGATCTTCGCGGTCGCACGAATCGTCGTGCGGGGTCTGGAACCACTGGAGGCACAAATCCGGCAGGAGGCCCCCGGCCCCCGCGATCTCCGCTGATGTGCATGCCGTTGCCGGGTGGGTTACGTGATCAAGTCGGAAGCGGTCTCGAAGAGGACCTTGCCGGTCTCACGGTCGAGCAGCCGACCCGCGATCCGAATTGGGTCACGTCCGTGAGGATCACGCCGCCGATGAGCCTCTATGACCCACCGGAAGCGATCGACCTCAGCAGCGGCAGCAACCTCGGCGGCGGAACCGTCGTCGCCAAGCCAACCCAAACAATCAGGCCCGACTCCCCGCGCCCGGCTCTCCTGATCGTTCAGAGGTCGATCGCACGCCACACACCACCCGTACTCGATCGTGCCGTCGTGAAGAACTACGACCCAGGATCCAGCCCAACGCACGTCCGGCCGCGACTGCTCAGCCCAGAGGTACTGACGGCGTGCGCGCAGATGATGGGGCTGGGATTTCCTCCCGATCGCACCGTGCAGCCATGCGTGGGGCTGGTTCTGATGAGTAGTCCCTTGTAGAGCACGTTCAACCTTGTTCGATCCCAAATGTGCCCACCACCACTCCGCCTCGAAGCGGAGTCGGCACCTCCGCCTCGGCCGTCACCGCAGGGGGATCTCGGCCCAGACGCGCGTTCCTGCCGAGGCAGGGCTCTCGAGCCCGAGCCGGCCGTCGAGCGCCTCGACCCGATCGGCGAGACCGCGCAGTCCCGAGCCGCGCGAGGGGTCTGCGCCGCCGATCCCGTCGTCCACCACCTCGACGCGGGCGATTCCGTCGGAGCGGGTGACCCGTACCTCGACAGCCGAGGCGTGGGCGTACTTGGAGATGTTCGTCAGCGACTCGGCGACGACGTAGTAGGCCGCGGCCTCGACCGGCGCCGGAAGCCGCGTTGGGAGTTCGTTGGCGATCGTGACCGGGAGCCGCGTCCGGTCGGCCAGGACCTGTAGGGCGGGGCCGAGCCCGCGCTCGGTCAGGATCGCCGGATGGATTCCGCGGGCGAGGACGCGGAGGTCGTCGATCGCGTGCGTCAGCTCCTCCGCGGCGGCGGTGAGCAGCGAGCGCGCCTCGTCGGCTCCGTCCGGGAGTCGGGCCGTCGCGAGGCGGAGCGAGATCGACACCGCGACGAGCCGCTGCTGGGCGCCGTCGTGGAGGTTCCGCTCGAGACGTTCGCGCGCTTCGTCGGCCGCGCGGACGATTCGCGCCCGTGAGGCTTGCATCTCCTCCTGGGCGAGAGCGTTCGCCACCGATTGCGCCGTGAGGTCGGCGAAGCTGCGCAGGCGCACCTCGCTCCCGGCCGAGAACGGCAATTCCGGCCTGAGCGCGGTCAAAGCGCCCCAGAGACTCGCGTTCACGATCACGGGCGCCGAGATCGCGAAGCAGGCTCCCAGCTCGCTCGAGATCTCGTCGGTTCGGGTGGGGTAGCCGGTCTCGAGGACGCGCAGCGTCGGGCTGCCGGGCATCGGGTGGTAGAGCGAGCCGGGTGGGATCGGAGGCTCGTCGCCGACGCTCCAGCCACCAACCACCGAGACCTCGTCCCGCACGCCTTCCCACCGCATCAGGCTCACGGTCTCGGCCCCGAAGAGGATCGTCGCCTCTCGCGTCACCGCTTCGACGACCTCCGCCCGAGGCCGTCCGGCCGCGACGAGCGTCGCCACCCGCCGGAGCGCCGCCTGCTCCTCGGCGAGCGAGGTTGCCTCGCGGCGGGCCTGGGCGTTCGCAATCGCCTGGGCGACGAGGGCCGCAAAGTCTCCGAGGCTCGTCTCCGCTCCCCGGGGGAACGAGTCGTCCGTCGCCGTGCGCGAAGCGGTGACGACGCCCCAGACCGAGCGGTCGACGACGATCGGAGCGCCGATCGAGGCCTCGATCCCGAGCTCGCGCCAGCGCTCGCGCGCGAAGTCGGTCTGGAGATCGGACAGCGCGTCGATGCGCGCCGGTGCGCCCGAGCCGACGACACGCGCCACGATCGTGTCGCCACCGTAGGTGAAGACTTGTCCGGCCATCGCGGCCTTCCCGTCCGAGCTCCACTCGCCGATCACCTCGATCGAGTCCCCGTCCCAGCGCATCGTGTTCGCCCGCTGCGCCCCGAAGAGGCTCCCGATCTCCGACGTGAGCGCGTCCACCAGCTCCTTCTCGCCGATCCCGGCCGCCACGAGCGTCGCTACGCGCCGGAGCGCACTCTGCTCGCCCACGAGGCGTGTCAACTCCTGCTCGTGACGCATGAGGCCATCGTACGGCGACGGTGGAACGGTTTCAGGCAACGGCACCGGGCGGGCGCTGATCGTCGCTGCCTCCCTTGTTCTACGTCGGTCGCGACTCCGGATACCGCGGCAGGCCGTCGTCCGACAGGGGCTCCCACGGCGGCGCGTAGGCGACGAACTGGTGCCACTGCGGACGGATGCCGGGATCGCCGTCGAAGGCGCCGAGGCGAACGCCGATCGTCTCCGGATTCTCGGGATCGCGGCTGAAGAGCGCCGAGCCGCAGAGGCCGCAGAACGACTTCTCGAAGCCTCCAGCGGGTGCCCACGCGCGGACATGCTCCTGGCCCGCGACGAGCTTGAACGAGCCCGGTGCCGTTCGCGCGTTCGGCGAGGCGGCGGTCCCCGTTCGGCGTTGGCAGCGCGTGCAGTGACAGTAGGACGCAGAGAGGAGGGGCGCGTCGACCTCGAAACGCACTGCGCCGCACCCGCAGCCGCCGGTGAGAGGCAGCTCGACCGTCACCGGGCCTCGCTCAACCGAGCGCGCAGGCTCTCGGACAGCGGCACGCTCTCGGCCCGGCCGTAGTCGTAGGCGACGAGCACGCTCTTCGCCTCGGCGGCCACGCGACCGTCGGCGCGGATCTCGTGCTCGAGCTCGAAGCTCTTCGTGCCGAGCCGTCCCACTCGCGTCCCGACCTCGATCTCCTCGCCGGCGCGGAGCTCGGCGCGGAAGTCGATCTCGACCCGCGCGAGGATGAACTCGCGGAGCCCGCCGAGGACGTCCATCCGCGCCTCCTCGAGGTAGGTCGAGTAGACCGCGTTGTTGACGTGACCCAACGCGTCGCAGTCCCGGAAGCGGACGCGCTCGCAGCGGACGTGCGGGAAGTCGGGCATCGAGGCGATCAGCCGAGCTGCCAGGTCTCGCCGCGGAGGATCGGCACGGCGCCGCCTCCCGCCTCGAGCCCGTCCACCTCGACCTCGGGGCCGCCGATCATGAAGTCGGTGTGGATCGTCGAGGTGTTGAAGCCGAGCGCGGCGAGCTCGTCCTCGCTCGCCTCGCCGCCGCCCTCGATCCCCTCCAGGATGCCCGAGCCGTAGGCGATGTGGCAGGTGGCGTTCTCGTCGAAGAGCGTGTTCAGGAAGACGAGGCCCGTCTTGCCCACGCGCGATTCGCCGTCCACGAGCGCGATCTCGCCGAGCATCGCGCCGCCCTCGTCGGAGCGCATCTGCTCGCGGACGACGTCGCCCCCGGAGCTCGCGCTCACGTCGACCGCCCGCCCGCCCTCGAAGCGGACTTCGAGGTCGCGGACGATCGTGCCGGCCAGGGCGAGCGGCGTCGTCGAGCGGACGACGCCTTCGGTGCGGCGGCGGTCGGGGCTCGTGAACACCTCCTCGGTCGGCATGTTGACGACGTGCTCCCGACCGTCGACGGTCACGTCCTTCGCGGTGCACCAGACGGTGCGGGGGGTCAGGCCCACCGTGAGGTCGGTGCCGGGTCCGCGGAAGCGGATCGCGTCGAGCCGCCGCTCGGAAAGCGCGTGCGCCCGCTGCGCGAGCTTCTCGATGTGCAGCCGCCACGCCTCGACCGGATCGGCCTCGTCCAGCCTCGTGGCCGCTGCAACCGCGTCCCAGAGCCGCTCGACATCGGGCTCTCCGAAGACCGTGCGCGCCCAGCCCTCGTTCGGATAGGCGACGATCGACCAGTTCATCAACCGCTTGTTCATCGTTCCGAGGTAGCGCTCCGCCACCTCCTTCGCCCGCGTCTTGCCGACGCGGGCGCCGTCGAGATCGGCGAAGAGCTCGGGCTCCGGATCGCCGGAGATTTGGATCAGGGCGCCGTGGTGCTCGGCGATGTAGTCGATTTTGCTCAGCGCCCACGGCGCCGACCAGTCGAGCGTGTCCTCGGGCGCGTGCTCGATCCGCGCGTGACGCGCGTGCTGATCGACGTAGTCGACGTCGACGTAGCGCGCGCCTCGCTCGTAGGCGACGCGGGCCATCGCCCGCGCGAGCGGCGCGTGCTCGACCAGGCAGTTGATGAAGAGCACCTGGCCCTCGCCGACGTTCGAGCCGACCTCGACCGCGAGGCGTGCATACCGATCGAGCCGCTCGTCCGGAGTCACGGCCGTCAACCCTAAGCGATTGTCTAACGTCTCCGTCGATGAGCCCGTCCACCCAGACTCCGCCGCGGGAGCGAGCCCGTCGGGGTACCGGCGGCGACCTCGATGCACCGTGGCACGTGGTCGTCCTGAACGACAACCACAACACCTTCGAGGGCGTCGCGTTCGCACTCTCATCCGTGCTGCCAGGGGTCGGCTACGACCGGGGGATGGCGCTCGCGAACCGGATCCACTCCACCGGGCGAGCGATCGTCTGGTCGGGCCACCGGGAGCGGGCCGAGCACTACTGGTCGCAACTCGAGGCGCACGGCCTGACGATGGCGCCACTCGACCGCCAGTGACCCTTTGCCGCGTCGCGGGGTGGTAGGTTCCGGCGCGGTGCCGTTGCTGGGGATCACGACGAACGGAAAGATCGGGCTCGGGCTCGTCGCGCTCGCCTTCATCGCCTTTGCGCTCGTCTCCTCGTTCGTGCTGCCCCGTCGGAATCCGGGCTTTCCGGGCCGGCGCCTCGGCGCCTACGTCGCCGTGTCCGCGCTGCTCTTCGTGGCGATGATCGCTGCCGTCGTCGTCTTCGCCAAGGAGAGCGAGGAGGAAGGCGACGCGGCCGAGGTGACCGAGACAAGCGACGAGCCGACGACGACGCAGACCGGAACCGGCGCCGAGACGGAGACCGAGACCGGCGGCGAGACCGAAACCGGCGGCGAGACCGAAACCGGCGCCGGCGACGCCGCCGCCGGAGAGGCCGTCTTCGCCTCGGCCGGTTGCGGCGGCTGTCACACACTCGAGGCCGCGGGCTCGTCGGGCAACATCGGCCCGAACCTCGACGACTCGCAGCCCGACGCCGCTCTCGTCGAGCAGCGCGTGCGGGAAGGCGCCGGCGCGATGCCGGCGTTCGAGGGCGAGCTCGACGACAAGCAGATCGCCGACGTCACCTCGTTCGTCGTCGAATCTACAAGCGGCTAGAGCTGCGGCTCCAAGCCTAGGCCGGAATCTGCTCCCAGCTGATTCCGGCCCAAACGGAGAGGGCGGGATTTGAACCCGCGACACGCCTTTCGACGCGTACGCGATTTCCAGTCGCGCTCCTTCGGCCGCTCGGACACCTCTCCGGGCGAGCGACAGGGTATCCGGCTACGGCTCAGCGGCACCGGAAGACCGCACGGATCGTGTGAGTCCT
>JACCRW010000381.1 GCA_013813345.1 Actinomycetota bacterium | reverse complement strand
GACTCGAAGCCCTTGCCGCTGTTCGGGTCGTTGAGCTTCCACGGCTTCGTCTTCTCGCCGCCGCCGAACCAGGGCGGGAAGGCGGGATTGTCGGTGCCGACGGTGAGCTTCCCGGCCCGGACGAGGTTGAGCTCGCCGCCTGCGCCCGCGCAGGTGACCGGGGCCGCGGCGGCGGTGCTCTCGCGACCGCCGAGGGTCGCCGCGACGATCGCGACGGCGCTCACGGCGAGCAGGATCAGGATCTTGCGCATACGTGTCTCCCTCTCGATCGACCGGTCTCGGAACAGGCTTCGACGCTACCACGCGGTAGCGTTCGCACAATGGCGTCGCCGTTCGTGGAGCTCGAGATCGGGGAGCGGGTCGTGAAGGTGACGAACCCGGACAAGGTTCTCTTCCCGGCCCGCGGCGAGACGAAGCTGGATCTCGTCCGCTACTACCTTTCGGTCGGCGAGGGGATCGTGCGGGCGTTGCGCGAGCGGCCGACCCAGCTGCGGCGATTCCCGGACGGCGTCGAGGGCGAGCAGATCTACCAGAAGCGGGTGCCGGAGAAGCGGCCGGACTGGATCGAGGTCGCGCGCGTCACGTTTCCCTCCGGGCGTCATGCCGACGAGCTCTGCGTCACCGAGCTCGCGCAGGTGGCCTGGGCGGCGAACCTCGCGGTCGTCGACTTCCACCCGTGGCCGTCGCGCCGGCCGGACGTCGACCGGCCGGACGAGCTGCGGATCGACATCGACCCCCAGCCGGGCACGGAGTTCGCCGACGCGAAGGTCGTTGCAGCGCTCGTGCGCGAGGTGCTCGCGGAGATCGGCTACACCGGCTGGCCGAAGACCTCCGGCAACCGCGGCGTCCACGTCGCCTGCCGGATCGAGCCCCGGTGGGAGTTCCCGGTCGTGCGCCGCTGCGCACTCGCGTTCGCGCGCGAGGTAGAGCGGCGACTGCCCGAGGTCGTCACCACCGCTTGGTGGAAGGAGGAGCGAGGCGAGAAGGTCTTCATCGACTACAACCAGAACGCGCGGGATCGGACGATCGCCTCCGCGTACTCCGTGCGGGGTCGTGCGGATGCGACCGTCTCCGCTCCCGTCCGCTGGGACGAGCTCCCGGACGTCGAGACCGAGGACTTCACGCTCGCGTCGATGCCGGCGCGATTCGCGGAGCTCGGCGACGTGCAGGCCGCGATCGACGACACGATCTGCTCGCTCGAGGTGCTACTCGAATGGGTCGAGCGCGAGGAGTCCGCCGGCGAGGGCGAGGCGCCTTACCCGCCGAACTTCCCGAAGATGCCCGGCGAGCCGCCGCGCGTCCAGCCCTCGCGCAAGAAATAGGGCCTAGCTTCCTCCATAGTCACCTCGTGCCACGGATCCCTGAACGACTGAGCTACGTGAGTGCGTCGGCGAGTCGTTCCGGATCCACGTGAATCGGGATCTCGACTCCGCCGCGCTCCGACAGCCACTTCGCGTTCACGATCGTCAGCCCGATGATCTCGCCGGCCACGTCATAGCGAAGTACATGACCTTCCGTCGTCGCGAAGGAATCGGCGGCGGCTTGTGGCTCGCCGATGCTCAAATACAGCACATCGTGCCGATCGTCGTAGACGACGTGGTCGAACGCGAGATGACCGATCCGCAGTGTCATGGATCGTTCCTCTGCCCGAACGCCGTGATGACTTCCCCACGAGAGCTGCCGTCGAACTCGACGACAACACGAAGCCACCTGCTCGGCCCTTTGCCGGAAGCAAAGTACCGCTCGCGCCCGCGGCGGACATCGGTCGTGCGTTCGTTGGGATGCGAGATCGTCTCCATGATCGCTCGTTCGTATGGTGCCAGCTCCGGATGCTGCGTCCGGATGTGTTGCCAAGCGTCTTCTGTGAGCACGACCGTTCGGCCGTCGGGTTCCACCACCGTACCGCGGGTCGTTTCCTCCGGCATCACCCGATTGTGAGCCTATGCCCAGTCGAGCATGCCCCGGCGAGGGCGAGGCGCCGTACCCGCCGAATGCCCGGCGAGCCGCCGCGGGTCCAGCCTTCGCGGAAGAAGAAGGCTGGGCTGACCTACCGGTCGCGCTCCCTCCGCGTTCGCCGCGGCTTCGGACCTTTCTCGCTGATGCCGATCAGGGCGGGATCGAGCTTGGTGGGAAGCGGCTCCTCCCGGGTCTGCTGAGGAACGTGCTTTTCCGGCTGTTGCGGCTGAGGACCTTTCACGATCGGCTTCGATTCCGAGGAAGCATAGATCTCGGGCGGGTCACCCGAGGTAGGGCCGAAGGACGATCAGGCCGACGAGATAGACGACCTCGAGCGCGAGGAAACGCTGGGCCCGGCGGACCCAGTGGCGCTTTTCGTCGATCGAGGAAGCATTGGCGTCGAATGCATCCAATCGGTTGAGGACGACCTGGTGCTGGACCCATTCCTTCGTTCGGAGGCGGTGCTTCTCCCAGAGTGGACCAGGTTCGGGATCTCGCCGCCAGCCCTCCAGGCTCCAGGCTCGCAGGCCGCAGCCGGCGATGCAGGCAAACAGTCCGAGAGCCACGGAGAAGAGAAGCGACACTGCGACGTCCCGGGTGGGCGGCCGGAGCGTCACGACGAGGCCCACCGTGATCGCGCCGAACCCAAGGAGCTGTTGCGCGCGGGCGTTCAACGCGGCGATCTGCTCGAACTGCTTCTCGAGCGCGCTCGCGACCTCCGAGTAGATGAGGCCAAGCGTGTCGAGTGGAGGGCGCGGCAGGGTCGTTTGCTCCATCACTCGACGGTACGAAACGGCGACGCTCGGGCCTAGTCGCCACATCGGACCCGTCCCCTGCTGCGAAGGTCGAGGGTGGAGCTCCGGCGTCGGCGGCGAGACTCGCATCTTCAGATGAGACGCCGCTCCGCCGCCCAGCGCGTCAGCTCGTTCCGATTCGAGAGCTGGAGCTTGCGCAGCACGGCCGAGACATGGGTCTCGACGGTCTTGACGGAGAGATGGAGCCGCGTCGCGATCTCCTTGTAGCGGTAGCCGCGGGCGATCAGCTGGAGAACCTCGCGCTCGCGCGTCGTGAGGACGTCGAGCTCGGGGTCGACCGGAGGTGCGCCGGAGCGGAAGGCGTCGAG
>JACCRW010000376.1 GCA_013813345.1 Actinomycetota bacterium | reverse complement strand
CCCTTGCCGACCCCCTCCGGCACCGCGTAGGTGAACGGCCGCGCCACCGCGCGCGACGAGACGAGCGGATAGACGGAGGCGAGCGGCACCGGCTGAGGCTAGCTACCACCTCGGCTCGCGCTCGTCGAGGGACAGACCCTCGGACATGTCGTTCCTAGACAGGCCGCGGACGGCTGTCAAGCGGTGTAAGGTGCGCCTTACATGGCGTGTGGGATGATCTGCCTCCACGGCGTCTCCAAGAGCTACGGCGGCGTCCGGGCGGTCCACGAGGCCCGGCTCTGCGTCGAGCGGGGCGAGTTCGTCGCGCTCCTCGGCCCGTCCGGCTGCGGAAAAACGACGCTGCTACGTCTGATCGCGGGCTTCGAGGAGCCGGACGCCGGTGAGATCAGGCTCCACGACGCCACGGTCGCCGCGAGCGGGAACTGGACGCCGCCGGAACGCCGCCGGGTCGGAATGGTCTTCCAGGACTACGCGCTCTTCCCCCACCTCACCGTCGCCGAGAACGTCGGCTTCGGCCTCCGCCGGAGAGAACGAGCGACGAGAGTGCCCATCGTGCTCGCGCTGGTCGACCTCTGCGGCCTCGGCGGCCGCTACCCGCACGAGCTCTCCGGTGGCCAGCAGCAGCGAGTCGCGCTCGCGCGCGCGCTCGCACCCGGCCCCGAGCTGATCCTCCTCGACGAACCGTGGTCGAACATCGACCCGCACCTCCGCTCCTCGATGCGGGACGAGCTGGCCCGCATCCTGCGCGCGATCAACGTGACGGTCGTGCTCGTCACCCACGACCGCGAAGAGGCATTCTCGCTCGCCGATCGGGTCGCCCTGATGCGCGACGGCACCGTCGTCCAAGAGGGGACACCCGAGCAGATCTACCTCGAGCCGGCGACGCGCTGGGCTGCCGAGTTCGTCGGCGCCGGCAACTTCCTCCCCGGCCGACTCGCGGACGGGATCGTGGCGACACACGTCGGCCGCTTCGCCGCGCTGAACCCGAACGGAGCTACCGACGTTGAGGTCCTGATCCGTCCGGAGCTGCTCGAGCTCGAGCCGGATCCGGCGGGCGGCGCCGAGGTGATCGGCCGCGAGTTCCGCGGCCACGACGTCTTCTATCGCGTCCTCCTGGACGGAGTCGAGCTCGTCTCGCAGCGGCCGTCGAACGAGCTCGTCGCCCTTGGCGAGCGCGTCAACGTGCGGCCGCACGCCTCCCGCGTCACCGTTTTCTCGTAGTCTATAAGGTTTGCCTTACAAGCGACGTAAGGCGACTCTTAGAGGAGGCGAATGAAGAAGCTGGCGATTCTGGTGACGGCGGTCGCACTGACCGGCTGCGGTGGGAACGACGAAGGATCGAGCGACGAAGGCTCGAGCGACGAGACGCTGACGGTCTACTCGGGCCGCGAGGAGGAGCTCGTCGCGCCGCTCTTCGAACGCTTCGAGGAGGAGACCGGGATCGCGGTCGAAGTGCGCTACGGGGACAGCGCCGAGCTCGCTGCGACGATCGCCGAGGAGGGCGACAACTCGCCGGCCGATGTCTTCTTCGCCCAGGATCCGGGCTCGCTGGGCGCCCTCGAGGAGCGGCTCGCGGAGCTGCCGGACGACGTGCTCACCCGGGTCGACGAGCGCTTCCGCGACGGAGATGGCCGCTGGGTCGGGACCTCGGGACGCGCCCGTGTGCTCGTCTACAACACGGACGAGCTCTCCGAGGACGAGGTGCCGGACTCGGTCTTCGACCTGACCGACCCGAAATGGAAGGGCAAGATCGGCCTGCCGCCGACGAACGCGTCCTTCCAGGCGTTCGTGACCGCGATGAGGCTCGACGAGGGCGACGAGCGCACCAGAGAATGGCTCGAGGGCCTGAAGGCGAACGAGCCCAAGTTCTACGAGAAGAACACGCCCACGGTCGAGGCGGTCGCGTCCGGGGAGATCGAGCTCGGGCTCGTGAACCACTACTACCTCTACCTCGTCAAGGAGGAGCAGCCCGACGCGCCGATCGAGAACAAGTACCTCCCCGGCGTCGATCCGGGGGCGCTCGTCAGCGTCGCGGGCGCCGGGATCCTCGACGGGGCGGAGCACTCCGACGCCGCGGAGCGGTTCGTCGAGTTCCTGCTCGCCGACGCCCAGCAGCGCTTCTACACCGACGAGGCGGAGGAGGCCGAGATCCCGCTCGTCGACGGCATCGCGCCGAAGGAGGGCGTGCCGACGCTCGACGAGCTCTCGGGCCGCGGTCCCGACGTCGATCTCTCCTCGTTCGGCGAGGAGCTGGAGCAGACGCTCGAGCTGCTGAACGAGACCGGCTACACGTCTTGACCGAGTCCCGGTGAGCAGAGCGCGGGCGGGACGAAGGAGAGCGCCTCTCTCCCTCGTCCTCCCCGCGCTCGCGACCGTCGCGCT
>JACCRW010000370.1 GCA_013813345.1 Actinomycetota bacterium | reverse complement strand
GCGAGCTGCTCGCCGCCGCACCGGCCCTGACGCTGCTGGCGACGAGCCGCCAGCCGCTTCGGCTCTACGGCGAGCAGCTCTATCGCGTGCAGCCGCTCGACCCGGCCACGGCCGCGACGCTCTTCCTCGAGCGGGCGCGAGCCGCCGGCGTCGAGCTCGAGCGCGACGAGCCGACCCGAGCGACCATCGCGGAGATCTGTCGGCGCCTCGATCGCCTGCCGCTCGCGATCGAGCTCGCGGCGGCGCGGACGGCGCTGCTCTCGCCCGACGCGCTGCTCCCGCGGCTCGACGCGTCGCTCGAGCTCCTGACGGACGGCCCCGTCGACCATCCCGAGCGGCAGCAGACGCTCAGACGCACGCTCGCGTGGAGCTACGACGCGCTGACACGGGAGGACCAGCGGCTCTTCGCACGGCTCGCGGTCTTCGCCGGCGGCTGGTCGGTCGAGGCCGCGGACGCCGTCTGCGGCGCCGGCCTCGACGTCGTCGGCGGCCTCTCGTCCCTCCTGGACAAGAGCCTGCTGCAGTCGCTCACGAGTGACGGTGAGCCGCGTCAGGGCATGCTCGAGACGATCCGCGAGTACGCGGGCGAGCTCCTCACCGAGGCGCCCGAGGCGGAGGAGCTGCGGCGTCGACACGTCGACTACTTCCTCGCGTTCGCCGACAGCGCGGAACCCTCGCTCCGCGGCAGCCCGGGGCCGTGGCTGGAGCGGTTGGAGCTCGACCACGACAACCTCCGCAGCGCGCTCGACCGTGCCGAGGCCCGCGGCGACGCCGAGCGGACGCAGCGTCTCGCCGGCGCGCTCTGGCGCTTCTGGTACCTGCGCGGGTATCTGACCGAGGGGCGGCTGCGGCTGGAGCGCGCAGTGAGCGCCGGCGCCGATCCGACGCCGGCCCGGGCCAAGGTGCTCCTCGGCGCGGCGGTAATGGCGGTCAACACGGGTGCCCACGAGCTCGCGCGGCTCCGAGCAGAGGAGGGCCGCGCACTGCATCGCGAGCTCGGCGACGCGTGGGGCGAGGCATACGCGGAGTTCATGCTGGGTCACGTCGCGAACGACCGCGTCGCGGCACGACTCCTGTACGAGCGCTCGATCCGCGTCTTCCGCGAGCTGGGCGACGAGCACTCGGCCCTCCTGGCAACGCGCCATCTCGCCTGGACGTACGCAGAGCTCGGCGACGCCGAGCGGGCTCGCGCGCTCCAGGAGGAGAACCTCGTGCGCGCCCGTGCGACGGGCAACGAACGGATGGAGGCGAGCATGCTCGGAGTGCTCGCAGAGGACGCCCTCCGCGAAGGGCGCGTCGACGACGCTGCGTCGCTCTTGCGGGACAGCCTCGCCCTCCACAGCCGCCTCGGCGACGTCCTCGACGCCGCCGTCGACCTCTGCCGCTTCGCGGCGGCGCTGGCGGCCGGCGGCGGAGCGGCGACGGCCGCGACCCTCCTCGCCTCCTTCGACGCGCTCGGCGACGACGTGGGCGCCCGGAGGTCGTCCGTCGCGGACCTGAACCGCCAGACGCTGGCGCGGATCCACGCTGTGCTGGACGACGCCGCCTTCAGCGCCGCGTGGGCACGCGGCCTGACGTTGACGCTCTACGAGGCCGTGGCGACCGCTCTCGAGGCGTGACCGTTCGCGCGTCCCTGCGCGCGAGTACGGTGCGGTCAGGCGTACCTCGAGACGCCTGTCCCCGGGCGCGTAGTCCTGTCATGCTGGCCTCGTGGGCCCCTACACGATCTTCCACGCGCACGAGCTCGACTGGCAGCCGCGCCGCGAGGGCGATCCCCGGCTCGCGGCCGGGCTCGCCGACGGCCTGACGCAGTCGCGTGCCAACCTCTTCCGCTATCCGCCGGGCGCGGTCGGGCGGCGGCACGTCGACCCGATCCAAGAGGAGGTGTTCGTCGTCCTCGCCGGAACGCTGACCGTCCACCTGGGCGAGGGCGACGCACCCGAGCGGCACGAGCTCGCCGCGGGCAGCGTCCTCGCCGTCCGGCCGGGCACCGCGCTCCAGCTCTCGAACCGCGGCGAAGAGGAGCTCAGGCTCTTCATCTACGGCGCCCCGCCCGAGCGCGGCGAGACGACCTTCCTGCCGCCGATCGGATGAGCGCGTTCGACGATGTTCGCGGGCTCGTCCCGCGCCAGGTCTGGAAGGGGATAACGGCCCGGGCGATCCACGGCGAGCGGCTGACGCTCGCGGTGGTCGAGCTCGAGCCGGGCGCGATTGCCGAGGAGCACAGCCACGAGCACGAGCAGCTCGGGATGGTGCTGCGCGGCTCGATCCGCTTCCGGGTCGGCGACGAGGAGCGAGAGCTCGGTCCGGGCGAGACGTGGGAGATCAGCTCGAACACGCCGCATCGAGCCGAGGCGGGCTCCGACGGCGCCACGGTACTCGACCTCTTCGCGCCGCCGCGCTCGGAGTGGGAAGCGGCCGAGGCGGGCGAGCCCGGCCCCGGCCGCTGGCCCGGCTAGTCCTTAGTCCTTCAGGAAGTAGCGCTTGCCGATGTCGCGGACGATGCGCGGGAAGTGCTTCGCGGTCTCCGTCATCGTCGTCCGGAAGTGGACGCCGCCCCAGACGCGGGCGTTCTCGACGTCTTCGACGAGCTCGTCGAGCCGCTCGTAGACTCGCGTCGAGCCGACGACCGTGCTGGTGACGCTGAGCTGGACGTGCTTCGTGCCGAAGTAGCTCCGCAGCGACTCGGTCACCGCTCCGGTGAAGCAGGCGTGGCCCGCCGGATACTCGGGATGGTTCCCCGTGACGAGCGGCAGCCATCCCGGTTCCGGCGAGGTCGCCGGGTTCCCGTCGGTATCGGCCCGCTGGATCGCGTGATTCGGACGCCAGAAGGAGTAGTGGTACTTCGCCTCCCAGCAGGCGATCATCGTGTCCGCTGTGGCGACCCACGTATAGCCGAGCAGCCGTGCAGACTCGCGCAGGTCGAGACCACGCGCATTCACGAGCGCACGCATGGCTCGGCTGTACTGGACGAATGTCTGGTCCGTGAAGAACCGGACCGTCTCGGTCTGGCCCGATGTCCGGGGGCCGGCGGTGCCGGCGCGTCCGAGCTCCTGAACCTCGACCACATCCCGCCCGTAGCGCTTGCTGGTCAACCCGTACGGCGGATCGGGCCGGTACTCGGACTGCGACTCGAGCGTGAACGGTCGGACTCGTCCGAGCTTGACGTCGACGGGCGGCGTCGCCGCGATCGGCTCGAAGACTCCCGGGCCCGGTGGTGGCTGGACGTAGGGAACGACGTCGTCGAAGCGGTCGCCTAGCCGCATCGCGAGCATGCCTGCGGCAGCCACCGCTCCCACCGCCTTGCCGGCGTCCTTCGCAGGGCCGGCCGGAATCGCCGCCATGTAGGCGTCGTAGGCGGTCTGCGCGGCTGCTGCCTGACCCGGCACGCGAGCGACGAGAACGTCCCTCGCGGCCTGGGCCACGGCCGCGTCGGCCGATGCGTCCGGAGGCGCGCTCACGCCGGTCGCGAACGGCTCGAGCCCTCCTTCGATCGCGGCGACGGCGTCGTACATCGCCCCGTGAACCATGCCGGCGAGCACGGTGCTGTTCGCGGGCGGTCGACCGGCGCCGATCGCCCCTTCGGCGACCCCGCTCCAGTAGAGGACGGCGTTCTCGCCCGTCGGAGCCGACTGTCCGGCCGACGTGCCCGTCGAGCCCAGGGCCAGGACGACGGCGATTACGAGCGTCGCGGCCAGGCTGGTGCTGATCCTGATGCGTCTCACGAGTGGTTCTCCTTTCCCGACGAGACCGCTTCGACGACTCGGAACGGGTCGAGCCCGGCCCGCTGCGCGACGAGCGCGGCGTCCCGGCTCGAGCCGGCGTCGAAGACGAAGAAGCAGATCTCATCCTCGGGTATGTGGATGGCGCGGTCGAAGCGGACGCGCGTTCCGGTGCGCGTCTGCTCCTCGGCAGCCGAGCGAGCGCGCCGCTCGCGCGCGACGCGCTCTGCGGCGCGACCGCGGGCGAGATAGGTCTCGACGAGATAGCTCGGCATGCCGTCGACGCTACGACGGCGGCCCTCCCGAGAAAACGTGGTAACCCCTGAACTTTGCTAC
Source organism: Actinomycetota bacterium (assembly GCA_013813345.1). Lineage (GTDB taxonomy): Bacteria > Actinomycetota > Thermoleophilia > Gaiellales > Gaiellaceae > Gaiellasilicea. The sequence continues at coordinate 1,997 of JACCRW010000370.1, read as the reverse complement.
TGCAGCGTGCGGGCGAGCTCCGTACGGGAGCGAATCCCGAGCTTGGCGTAGACATGCGAGAGGTGCGTCTCGACGGTGCGCTCGCCGAGGAAGAGCGCCGCGGCCACCTCGCGGTTCGTCCGCCCCTCGGCCACGAGGGCAGCAACGCGCCGCTCGGCCGAGGTCAACCCTTCCTCCCGCGTGCGGCCCCCGATGCTGCCGAGCTCGGCCCGCGCCTTCTCGACCCAGGTCGCGGCCCCGAGTTGCTCGAAGCCGGCGAGCGCCGCCTCAATCGCCTCGCGCGCCGCCCGTTTCTGCCGCGCCCGCCGACGGACGATCCCGAGCGCGAGGAGCGCTCGGGCCCTGCCGAAGAGATCGCCGATCTCCTGGTGTTGGGCAACCGCCTGCTGCAGGATCGAAGCGGCGCGCTCGACGCTCCCCTGGGCAGCGGCGACGAGACCGCGGGATCGCGTCACCTGCGCAAGCGTCCACCGGCGGCCGAGCCGCACGGCATCCGTTTCCCAGACGTCGAGGACCCGGACCGCTTCGTCGATCCTGCCGAGCTCGAGGAGCGTCTCGGCGTAGTCGGCGTTCCACCAGCGGTTGCTCGGCTCGCCCCAACCGAGCGACGCGGCCTGCTGCTCGGCCCTGCCGAGCCAGCTCGCGGCGCCCGACACGTCTCCGCTCCAGCGGGCGACGAGTCCGAGGACCGCCAGATGGTGGGGTGGGTGCAGCGCGAGCTGTTCTTCAGCCAGCTCTAGGGCCCGTTCCGAGTGCTCACGGGCGAGCTCGAGCTGCCCGCGATGGACCGCGATGACCGCGATGGGAAGGTGGTCCTGCGGCACCTCGAGCCTGTACTGGACGGAGATGTCGCGCGCACCGGCGGCGTGCACGGCTGCGAGCGCCCAGCGCCCAGCCGAGAGCTCGACCAAGGAAAGGCTCCAGAGCGCCTGGGCGCTCGCCGGCTCGTCACGGTCGTGCCACACTCGGTACTCGCGCTCGAGCAAGGCGCGAGCCTCGTCCAGGCGGAAGGAGGCGATGAGTGTGTCCGCGACGGCTGACGTCGCTTCGTGCAGCAGCGGCTCGTCCCCTACGGCGGTCGCAAGCTCGTACGCTCGCGCTGCGAGTTCCGGCGCCGCCGCGTGGCCAACGATCCCGCCGAGGATGGCCTGCGCCACGAGGGCACGCGCTCGAAGCGAATCGTCGTCGAGATCCTCGGCAAGCAGGAGCGCCGAGCGTGCGTGCTCGAGCGCTCCCACGAACCCCTTCCTGAAACGTGTCGACCACGCGAGTTGGCAGTGGATGATCGATTGGAGCGCCGGGCTCGAGGCCGCCTCGGGAAGCGCAGCCTCGAGCAGAGCGATGGAGTCGTCGACGCTCTCGAGCTCGGCAAGCAGGATCAGTGCCTCGGCGCGCGATGAGCCCGTCGGTGTCTGGGTCAGAAGATCGGCAACGATGCTGTGGGCGCGGGTCCATTCGCCCGCGGTGCGATGGGCGCGCGCCGAGGCGAGAGCTCGCCGATGACGGTCGCCGTCGGCGTCCGGCGGCGTCAGCCGGAGCGCGTGCTCGCCGAGCTCGGCGGCGACCTCCGACGCGCCGCGACCTGCCGCCAGCGTCGCAGCGTCGTCGAGCGCGCGGGCGGCGTCGGCGTCCGGTGTGTCCCTCGCCAGCGCGAGGTGGCGTGCGCGGACGAGCGGGTCGTCGACGATCGCCGCCAGGCGTTCGTGCAGGCTGCGCCGCTTCTCGCCGGAGGAGACGCCTTGGTAGAGAACCGACGAGAGCAGCGGGTGGGTGAAGCGAATGATTCCGTTCTCGCGCTTGATGACCTGGGCGCCGACTGCCGCCGTGAGCGCATCAGGCGCGATGCCCGCCCGCTCCAGGAGCGACGCCGCCGGTGCACCCAACGCCGACGCGAGCTCGAGCGCCTCGCGCGTGGCGGCGGGGAGACCGGCGAGTCTCGCGCGCACGAGCTCCTCGAGCGTCTCGGGTACCGGGAGCGGCTGCATTGGGTCGCCGTC
>JACCRW010000435.1 GCA_013813345.1 Actinomycetota bacterium | reverse complement strand
GATGGAGGCCGACCCGGGATTCGTCTTCACGCTCGACGGCCAGCTCGCCACGGTCGACGACTATCTCGAGCTCCGCCCCGAGTCGGAACCCCGGCTGCGGCGCCTGATCGCCGAGGGCCGGCTCGCGGTCGGCCCCTGGCAGACGCTCGTCGACGAGTTCCTCGTCTCGGGCGAGTCGATCATCCGCAACCTCGAGACGGGTTGGCGCCGCGCCGAAGAGCTCGGCCGGCCGATGCCGATCGGCTATCTCCCCGACATGTTCGGCCACGTCGCCCAGATGCCGCAGATCCTCCGCCGCGCGGGGATCGCGCGGGCCGTCGTCTGGCGCGGCGTGCCGGCCGCGATCGAGCACCACGCCTTCCTTTGGGAGTCGCCGGACGGCTCGGCCGTGCAGGCGGAGTACCTGGTCGACGGCTACGGCAACGCCGCCCACCTGTTCGGCGAGCCCGACCTCGCCGGAGCGGTTGCATCCTTCGACGCGTCGATGCGCCCGTTCTTCGGCGACGACGAGTCGCTCGCGATGACGGGGACGGATCACATGCTGCCTCCGCTCGACCTCGTCGAGCGGGTGGCGCGGCTGAACGAGGAGCAGGAGCGCTTCCGGCTCGAGCTCGTCACGCTCGCCGACTACCTGGGACGCGCCGGAAACGGCACGATGCTCACGCGGTGGCGCGGAGAGATGCGCTCCGCCGCCCGCGCGAACCTGCTGATGGGGGTGACCTCCGCCCGCATCGACCTGAAGGCGGCATGCGCCCGAGCCGAGCGTGCGCTCGAGCGGTACGCGGAGCCGCTTTCCGCCCTGCATCTCCCTGAGTGGCCGGGATCGTTCCTGCGGCTCGCATGGAGCCGCGTGCTCGAGAACGCGGCGCACGACTCGATCTGCGGCTGCTCGGTCGACGCCGTCTCCGCCCAGGTGCTCGTCCGGTACGCGGAGGCAGAGCAGATCGCGACCGGTCTGGCGGAGCGTGCGGCCGCGACGATCGCCGCCGGCGTCGCTCGCGGTGCGGTCGCGATCGTCAACCCTTCGCCCGAGCGGCGTACGGACGTCGTCGAATTCGAGCTCGAGATCCCGGAGGAGTGGGACGAGGTCGGTCTCACTCTTGGGGACGGAACCGTCGTGCCGACTCAGGAGACGGCACGGGCGGAGCGGCTCCTGTTGAGCACGACGCTCCCAGGCCGCGAAGTTCCCGCGGCGATGTTCCGCCGCCTCCACGGGCGGGAGCTCTTCGGCCTCTGGCTCAACGGGTACGCCGTCGAGGCCGATGGGACGAGCCGGCGTCTGACCTTCGACGTCGGCGAGGAGCCCGATCCGGAGTGGCTGGATCTCTCGTCGCTGAAGCAGGGAGTCGGGCGCGCGGTCGACGTCGCGCCGGACGACGAGTGGGAGGTGCGGATCCTGGCCCGGCCGCGTCGGCGGCTCGCCGCGGCTGTAGCCGCACCAGCACTCGGTTGGACGTCGGCGCGGACGGCTCGGGCGACCGAGCGTCGCCGCGACGGCGTCCAGATCGACGGCACCTCGATGAGCAACGGCTTGCTCGAGGTGGAAGTCGCCGGGGACGGCACGCTTCGCATCGGGTCGCTCGAAGGCGTCGGCAAGCTCGTGGACGGAGGCGACTTCGGAGACAGCTACAACCACGGTCCGCCCCGCAGCGACATGCTCGTCTCCGAGCCGGAGGCGGTGAGCATCGAGGTCGCCGCCGCAGGCCCGATTCGCGGTGAGCTCGCCGTTGTCCGCTCGTACCGCTGGCCGCTCGCTGCGCGTGCCGACGGGTCGTCGCGCGGGGAGGAGACGGCGCTCGTCCCGGTGACGACACGAGTCGAGCTGCGCATCGGGGAGCCGTTCGTCCGGCTCGAGCTCTCGTTCGACAATCCATGCTCGGATCACCGGCTCCGCTTCCACGTTCCGTTGCCCGCGCCCGCCGAGACCACCTCGGCCGAGGGCCAGCTCGGCGTGGTCGAGCGTGGTCTCGAGGTCGAGGGAGGACACGGCGAGGTGCCGCTCGCCACAGCTCCCGCACGGGGGTTCGTCGCGGCAGGCGGTGTCGGGGTCCTCCTCGACCACGTGCTCGAGTACGAGCTCGTCGAGGGACGCGAGCTCGCGCTCACGGTGCTCCGCTCGATCGGGCTGATCAGCCGGTCGGCCAACCCGTTCCGAGAGGATCCCGCCGGCCCCGAGATCGCGATTCCCGACGGTCAGTGCCACGGGCCCTGGCGCGTCGGCTTTGCGCTCTTCCCCTACGAGGGCTCCTGGGTCGACGCCGGCGTGCTCGCGCAGATGGAGCGCTACCAGCATCCGTTTCTCGTCGCCCGAGGGACGAGAGGTGGAGCGGTGGGCGAGGACGGTCCGGCGAGCGCGACCGGTCTCGAGCTGGAGGGCAGAGGAGTCGTCCTCTCATCCCTGTGTCGCCGCGAGGACTGGCTCGAGCTCCGGCTCGTTTGCCAACAGCCGGAGTCGCGGACGGCGGTCGTCAGGGGTGGCGTGCTCGAAGCCCGCGAGGCCGACCTGCTCGGCCGTCCTGGCCCTTCGATCCCGCTCGACGGGGACGCACTGCGCCTCGAGCTCGGCCCGTGGGAGATCCGGACGGTTCAGCTCAGGCGGGACTGACCAGCACGACCGCGCTCGCCGGCCCAAGCTCGACCGATCCCGTCGCCTCTCGACCTTCCGGCTCCTGGGTGGCGTAGGCCAGAGTCCACGTGCCGGGCGGCAGCTCGAGTGCTGCCGGCTCGTCGCCGCAGTTGGCTGCCACGAGGACGGTGCCGCGCCGGTAGGCGACCAGCGGACCTTGCTCTGCAATCCACTCGAGCGGGGCAGACCCCCAGGGCGGCGTGCGCCTGAGCCGGAGAAGCCGCCGGAAGCGCCGCAGGATCGAGTCCGGATCGTCCCGCTGAACGGCCGCAGTGTCGGCAGCGCTCCGGCCACCGAAGGGCAGCCAGGGCTGCTGCGCGGTCGTGAAGCCAAGCCCGTGCCCGGGTTCCCAGGGCATGGGTGTGCGGCAGCCGTCGCGGCCGAGCCCGTGCTCGCCCGCGCGCGTGCTGATCGGATCCTGGGCCTCCTCGGGTAGGACGAGGCCGTCCACGAGGCCGAGTTCCTCCCCCTGGTAGACGAACGGCACCCCCGGCAGGCCGAGCATGAGCACCGCGAGAGCGAGCGAGCGCGCTCGCCCGACGTCCCCGCCACCGAACCTCGTCGCCGCCCGAGGCCGGTCGTGGCTTCCCTGAACCCAGGCGAGATGGTCGCTGGCGGCCGCGGCTGCCGAGAGCGACTTGCGGATTGTCGCCGCCTCCCATTCGATCTCCATCGGCTCGAACCAGAAGGTGAGATGAAGGCCGTCCTGATCGTTGACGTAAAGGGCCAGCGCCTCCGGGTCGGCGAGCCCGATCTCGCCGACGAGGAGGGCGCCGTACGGCTCGACGAGCGCCCGCCAGCGCCGATGGATCTCTCGCACCCCAGGCTGGCCGACGTCGTACACATGCTCGAGCGAGCCCCAGTCGGAGGCGATCCCGGCGGGTGGCCCGACCCACGTGGCGGCGGCGACCGGGTTGTCCGGGAGATTGGGATGCTTGACGAGGCCGTCGGCGGCGTCGATCCGGAAACCGTCGGCCCCGCGCTCGAGCCAGAAGCGCATGGCCTCGTCGAGCTCGCGGGCGACGCGCTCGTTCCTCCAGTTCAGGTCGGGCTGCTCGGAGAGGAAGAGGTGCAGCCAGTACTGGCCGGTCGTCTCGTCGAGCGTCCACGCAGGTCCGCCGAAGACGCTCACCCAGTTGTTCGGCGGCCCGCCGCCCGGGGCCGGATCGCGCCAGATGTAGTAGTCCCGAAACGGGTTGTCGCGAGCCGAGCGCGATTCTTGGAACCACGCGTGCTCGACGGAGGTGTGGTTCGGGATCAAGTCGACGAGCACACGGATCCCCAGCTCGTGCGCGTCCGCGAGCAGCGAGTCGAAGTCGGCGAGCGTTCCGTAGGTCGGGTCGACATCCCGGTAGTCGGAGATGTCGTACCCCTGGTCGTGCATCGGCGAGCGGAAGAAGGGCGTGACCCACAGGAGGTCGACGCCGAGCCACTCGAGGTGCTCGAGCCGCGCCCGCAACCCGGGAAGATCGCCGATCCCGTCGCCGTTGCTGTCGGAGAACGAGCGGAGGTAGACCTCGTAGCCGACCGAGGCGCACCACCACGGCGCTGCGCTCACGGGACGAGATACGGCCGTCGCGCCGCGCGGGCCTGCTCGTAGGAGCGACGCGCCTCACGCACGGCTTCGGTCTCGGAGACCTCGGCCGGCGGAACGTCCCACCAGCTCCCGTAGCCCGGCGCCGCCTCGTAGCGGTCGACCGGAACGTAGATCACGACCGTGCGGTCGATCGACTTCGCCTGCTCGAGCGCCGCGCGCAGGTCCGCGACCGTGTCTGCCCGGAGCACGCGAGCCCCGAGCGAGGCCGCGTTCGCGGCGAGGTCGACCGGGAGTCGGTCGTCCCGCTCCTCGCTGTCGAGGCCAAGGGAGCCGTCCCGCCTGTAGCGGTAACGGGTGCCGAAACCGTCGGTCCCGAGCGAGCGCGAGAGGCTTCCGATCGAGGCGAAGCCGTCGTTGTCGAGGAGGAGGACGGTCAGCTTGCAGCCTTCCTGGACGGAGGTGACGATCTCCTGCGCCAGCATCAGGTACGAGCCGTCGCCGACGAGGACATACACCTCCCGGTCGGGAGCCGCGAGCTTGACGCCGAGCCCGCCGGCGATCTCGTAGCCCATGCACGAGAAGCCGTACTCGACGTGGTAGCCCTTCGGGTCGCGCGTGCGCCAGAGCTTGTGCAGGTCGCCCGGGAGCGATCCGGCCGCGCTCACGACGACATCGGTGGGCGCGGAGAAAGCGTTGACGGCGCCGATCACCTCGCTCTGCGTGGGGAGCAGCGTCCGCGAGTGGGCGTAGAGGCGCGTCACCTCCGCGTCCCACTCGGCAGTGAGCCCGGCAACCTCGGTGCGGTACCCGGGCTCGACCGACCACCCTTCGAGCAGCTCGCTCACGCGCTCGAGCGTCGCGCGGGCATCGCCGACCAGCATCGCGGCCGAGTGCTTCGCGGTGTCGAGCTCGGCGACGTTGACGTTGACGAAGCGGACGTCCGGATGCCGGAAGGCCGTACGCGATGCCGTTGTGAAGTCGCTCCAGCGCGTGCCGACGCCGATCACGAGGTCGGCGGAGGCTGCGAGCCTGTTCGCGGCGAGCGTGCCCGTCACGCCGATCCCGCCGGCTGCGCAGGGATGGTCGAAGGGGAGCGCGCCCTTGCCTGCCTGCGTCTCGCCGACGGGGATCCCGGTTGCGTCGACGAGCGCGCGCAACGCTTCGGTCGCCTCGGAGTAGATGACCCCTCCACCGGCGACGAGCAACGGCCTTCGCGCGGTCTGGATCAACTCGGCGGCGCGCACGAGCGCGGCAGAGTCGGGGAGCGGGCGCGGAACGTGCCACACCCGGCGCTCGAAGAGCTCGAGCGGAAAGTCGTGGGCCTCGGTCTGCACGTCCTGGGGAAGCGCGAGCGTCACCGCGCCGGTGTCCGCCTGGCTCGTGAGCACCCGCATCGCGGCGAGCACCGCCGAGACGAGCTGCTCCGGCCGCTCGACCCGGTCGAAGTAGCGCGAGACGGGGACGAAGCAATCGTTGGTGGAGACGTCGCCGCGACTCGGCGCCTCGACCTGCTGAAGCACAGGCTCGGCCCTGCGCGTCGCGAACACGTCACTGGGCAGGAGCAGGACGGGCACACGGTTCAC
>JACCRW010000360.1 GCA_013813345.1 Actinomycetota bacterium | reverse complement strand
CGGCTGTAGAGCTCCTCGCGCCACGCCTGGTTCGAGTCGAGCGAGCCGCGATCTTCGGTCGTCGCCATCAGCGGGATTGTAGGAGCGGGCGGCCGAACGTGTCGTCGGGGCGCGCGGCGGTTCACCGGAAAGGGGGACGCCCCGCTCCGCGAGCGGGCCGATGGGAGGAATGCGGCCCGATGACGACATTCCACTTCCTCCTCACCCTGAGCTTCGGCGTGTGCGTGCTGGGCTGGGTCGGCGTCTCCGCCTACGTCGTCGGCGGACGGGCAGTACACGACCTGCGTGCCCGGCGGCTCGAGCTTGCCCGTCGGCTCGGCTCGGGTCGCGGCCTCTCGGATCGAGCGCTGCGCCACGCTGCCGGCGGTCCGTCGCTCTCGGCCGAGGTCGCGCTTTCGTTCGCGTTCGAGGCTGCGGCCGGGATCGGCGCCGAGCGCCTTATCGCCCGCGCCGGCTCGCACCGAACGGAGGTCGGCAAGTGGCGGCGGATCGAGGCCCTCCGGATCCTCGCGCTCGTCGACGAAGAGGCCGCGCTGCCGCTGCTCGAGCGGGCGCTCCTCGCCGACGAGGACGTCGCAGCCGCGGCTGCATCCATCCTGGGCGGGCTCGGCTCCGAAGGGGCCGCGCGACTGCTCGCGGCGGCGATCGCCGACTCGAACGTGCCCGACTCGCGTCTCGCCGCTCATCTCGACTCGTTTTCGCGCGACGTTCCCGACATCGTCGGGATGCTCGCGCTCGATCCCTCGCGCGAACGCCGCTGCCGCGGCGTGAGCCTGCTCTCCCGCTACGTCGGTCGCGCCGATGCCCGGAAGCAGCTCTGCGCGGCTGCGGGCGACGCGGACCCCGACGTGCGCGCGGCCGTCGCGGTGGCGCTCGGGACCGCACCCGAGGACGGCCTGCGGGAGCTCGACGCGCTCGTCCGCGACGAGGTGTGGTTCGTCCGCGCCCATGCGGCCCGAGCGCTCGGCTCCAGACGCGCTCCCACACTCGGAGCCGCGGTCGCGCCGCTGCTCGCCGACGAGAGCTGGTGGGTACGCGCTGCGGCCAAAGACGCGCTCGTCTCGCTGGGCGCCGCTGCCGCAGGCGCCGTCGAGTCCATGCTGCATTCGACCGACGGCTTCGCCCGCAACGGCGCGGTCGAGGTGCTCGAGCGGACCGGGAACGTCGACGCAGTGCTCGCGGCAGCAGCCAACTTCCCCTACGACCAGCCGAAGCGCCGGGCCGCGCAGGCGATTGCCGCGGCCTCCGAGGAGGCCTATCACGCGGCCGTCGAGCGGGCGGCCCCGGAGCTCCGCGAGGCGCTGCTCGCGCTCGTCGAGCCGATCGAGGCAGCCGCGTGAACGCGGCGCTCCAGACCGGCCTTGCCTGGGTCGTCTACGTCTGCCTGGGCTACCTGCTCCTCGTCGCCGCGCTCTACGCGATCCTCGTCGTCGTCTCGGGGCTCGACAACGCGCTGCGCGTGCGCCAGACGCGCTCGGAGGACTTCCGCACGCTCGCGCTCTCCCGCTTCACGGTGCCCGTCAGCGTCGTCGTCGCCGCCTACAACGAAGCCGCGCTGATCCGCGAGTCCGTTCGCACGCTGCTCGACCTCGACTACCCCGAGCACGAGGTGATCGTCGTCAACGACGGCTCCACCGACGACACGCTCGAGCTGCTCCGGGGCGAGTTCGACCTCGTGCCGCAGCACATCTACGTCCGCCGGGTGCTCGCGACCGAGCCCGTCAGGCAGATCTACCGCAGCCGACTCGACCCGAGGCTCGTCGTCGTCGACAAGGAGAACGGCGGCAAGGCGGACGCCTTGAACTGCTCGATCAACTTCGCGCGCTACCCGTACGTCTGCGGCGTCGACGGCGACACGCTCCTCTTTCCCGACGCGCTCCTGCGCGCGATGCGGCCGGTGCTGCGCGACCCGACGGGGATCATCGGCGTCACGAGCCATCTCACGATCTCGTCAGCCCCAGAAGTGGCGGCGGCGAGGCGCGAGGTTCGCGGCGACTACAAGCCGCTGCTCGCGTTCCAGCAGATCGATTACCTGCGGGCGTTCATGACGAACCGGCTCGCCTGGAGCCGGCTCAACTTCATGCTCTGCGCCGTCGGTGCCTTCCAGATCTGGCGCCGCGACGTGCTCGAGGAGCTCGGCGGGTTCGCGCGCCATTTCAGCTGCGAGGACATCGAGCTCACCTTCCGCGCGCACGAGCGCTACCTCCGGGAGGGGCGCGAGTACAAGATCCTCTCGCTCCCTCACACCGTCGGCGTCACCGAGGGACCGAACCGGCTGCGCAGCCTGATCGCGCAACGGGAGCGCTGGCAGCGGGTGATCCTGGAGACCTTCTGGGCCTACCGCGGAATGCTCGGGCGGCCGAGATACCGCTCGGTCGGGCTCGCGGGAATGCCTTTCTACCTCCTCTCCGAGGTAGTCGCGCCGGTCTTCGAGGTGCTGTCGATCCTCGCTCTCGTCGCTGCCGCAGCGACCGGCACGCTCGACGTGAGCTCGGCACTGCTCGTCGGCGGCGTCCTCGCCTTCGGGACCGGCCTGCTGACGGCCGCCGCGGTTCTGATCTCGGACCTCGCGGAGCGGACACTGCCGAAGCGCCGGCTCGCCGCGCTCGTCCTGCTCGCGCCGCTCGAGCTCGTCCTCTACCGGCCCGCGCTCGTCTGGGCGCGGCTCCTCGGCACCGTCCGCTTCTTCCGCGGCGACCAGCAGTGGCACAAGTTCGAGCGCAACAGCCGGCCGCGCCCAG
>JACCRW010000355.1 GCA_013813345.1 Actinomycetota bacterium | reverse complement strand
CCGACGGCTACTGGTGCGACCACACGAAGAACCTCGTCCCGGGGGAGCTAGACGCCCGCTACGTCGAGCTCGAGCAGCAGCTGCTGGAGGTGTACACCTACACAACTTCGTCCCTTTCGGACGGTGGAAGCCTGTCCGATCTGGACAGGGAGACGCGCGCTCGCCTGGCCGAAATGGGCTATCCGGGCCAGCCGAGCCACCCGGTCTGCCACTGCGTCGGCGCCCGCGCCCACGAGCCGCCCTATGCCCATCAGGCCGGCGGCGGCACGATGGCGGCCGGCATGGTGCTCGCGATCGAGCCCGGCGTCTACTGGCCCGAGGGCGGTGGCCTTCGCGTCGAGGACAACTTCCTGATCACGGAGACCGGCGCCGAGCGGCTGGGCCGGTTCCCGGACGGAATCGTGCGCTGCAGGTGATCCCTCCGGCAACAGTTAGGGCACCGCTGGCGCGCGATCTGCGGCGCGCTGCGGCGTCCTCAGTCGCGTTCATACCTTCGGGTATGAACGCTCCCTGCGTCCTTGCATCGCTTGCAGCTCCCACGCCATCGGCGCGAAACCGTCACCGGAGGGATCACTGACCATCGACCGCGAAAAGATCTGGACGGGCGACCTCAACCGGCTCGCGCTCGACCCGCAGCCGTCCGGGCCGATCGGGCTTTACGACACGACGCTGCGGGACGGCGAGCAGACCGTAGGCGTCGTTCTCTCGCCGGAGGTGAAGCTCGAGCTCGCGCATGCTCTCGACGAGTCCGGCGTCGACCGGATCGAGGCGGGCTTCCCGCGCGTCTCCGAGGACGACGCCGAGGCGATCCGGCTGATCGCCGGTGCCGGCCTCCGCGCTGAGATCTGGGGTTTCTCCCGGGCCGTTCCTGCCGATGTCGAAGCGCTCGTCGAGCTCGGCGTACGGGCCGCGGTGATCGAGAGCCCGATCTCTGATCTCAAGCTCGAGGCGCTCGGCGTCTCCCGCGAGACGATGCTCGAGCGGATCGCGAAGGCGATCTCCTTCGCGGCCGGTCACGGGATCACGGTCGCCTTCTTCGGCGTCGACTCGACCCGCGCCGACCCTGAGTTCTACCGACAGGCGTACTCGGCGGCAGTCGAGGCCGGCGCGAGTGAAGTCGTTGCCGTCGACACGATCGGCGTCGCGACACCCGAGGCCGCCGCGTACCTCGTCGGACGTACCGTAGAGTGGCTCGACGTCCCGGTGCACTGGCACGGCCACAATGACTTCGGGCTCGCCACCGCCGCCGCGGTCGCCGCCGTCCAGGCGGGCGCAACCTGGGTTCACGGCACCGTCAACGGGATGGGGGAGCGCGCCGGGAATGCAAACCTGCTCGAGGTCGCGCTGGTGCTCGAGGCGCTCTACGGGATCCACACCCGGCTCGACCTGACGAAGGCACGCTCGCTCGCCGGGCTCGTGCAGGAGCGCTCCGGCTACGCCCTCGACCCGTGGAAGCCGCTGACCGGCGACAACCTCTTCACGCGCGAGAGCGGCGCCGTCGCGAGCCAGTTCCACGACCCTCCGGCGATCGAGCCGTACTCCTCGGAGCTCGTCGGGGCCGAGCGCTCGCTCGTGCTCGGCAAGAAGAGCGGCCTCGACTCGATCCGATTGAAGGCGGAGGAGCTAGGGCTCGAGGTGCCTGAGGACGCCCGTGCAGCCCTGCTCGCGAAGGTCAAGGCGCTTGGCGCCAAGAAGGGCCGGCTCGTCACCGACGCCGAGTTCCGCGCAATCGTCAAGAGAGGAGCCTGAATGTCCCACCGAGAGCTCGTCAACCCACCGGAGCTGCACCCGGCTCCGGGCTTCAGTCACGTCGCGATTGCAGCGGGCACGAAAGTCGTTCACCTCGCTGGCCAGGTCGCGCTCGACCAGCAGTTCGGAATCGTCGGCGTGGACGATCTCGGCGAGCAGACGAAGGCGGCGATGCGGAACGTCGAGCTCGCGCTAAAGGCAGCGAGCGCGACCTGGGACGACGTCGTTCGCAGGACGATCTACACGCTCCACCCGACCGAGTACGCGACGATCACGGCGGCGATCGACGAGGTGACAGGCGGCGCTGAGCATCCCGCGCAGACGATCGTCGGCGTCACGGGTCTCGCGGTGGACGGGCTGCTGATCGAGATCGAATGCACGGCCGTCGTGTCCGACTGACCCACCATTGACTGACATGACACCGGCGCGAGATACTCGCGCCGAGTAGTCGAACTTAGTGGTCGGACGGGACACGAAAGGGGCGGTTTGTGAAGTTCAGTCTCTACTCGGAGCTTCAGAGCTGGCCCGGCAAGACCGCCGCAGAGCTGTACGGCGAGGTCATGGAGCAGGTGGTCAACGCCGACCGGCTCGGCTACGACGCCTACGCCGTGATCGAGCACTTCTTCTTCCCGAAGTTCTCGATCTCGGCCAACCCGCTCGCGCTCTTCGCGGCCTGCGCGCAGCGGACCCGCCGGATCGTCTTCCGGACGCTCCTGCACTCAATGCCGTACCACAACCCGCTCGTCCTGGCGTCGGAGATCGCAGTTGCGGACATCCTGCTCGAGGGCCGGTACGAGTTCGGCGTCGGCCGCGGCCACGGCTGGATGCCGCCGAAGGCCGGCCTTGCGCTGACGCCCGAGTCGCGAGAGCGCTACGAGGAGTCGATCGAGTTGCTCTTCACCGCGCTCGAGAACGAGCGCTTCTCCTACGCCGGCAAACACTTCCAGATTGCCGACTCCGGAATCGTGCCGCGGCCCGACAGAAAGTTCCGCGTCTTTCTCGGCGGCACGTCCGACCGAACCTACGAGCTGGCCGCCGAGCGCGGCTGGGCGGTCGTCGTCCCGCCGCTCTTGCCCTACGCGGCGCTCAAGGACCAGCTCGATCTCTACCGTGCCAAGTGCGCCGAGCACGGGACCGAGCCGGACATCGTCTGGATCCACGCCTGCTATATCGACGAGGATCGCGCGGTCGCGAAGCGCGAGGCGAAGCAGTGGACGGAGGGCTTCCTCCGTGGCAATGCATCGCCGCTGACTGACTTCGCGCCGCCGCCCACGGACGAGTTGAACGCGGCCGGCTACGGCTTCTACGCCGCCGGGATTCTCGAGAAGCTCGCCGACACGCCCTACGACGAGATGATCGCCGGCGACATCGTCTGGGTCGGGACGCCGCAGGACGTAATTGAGCGGATCGAGGCCGTGCAGGAGGTCTGCGAGGGCCTGACGGAGATCTCGATCACCGTGAACGCGGGCGGCGCCGAGCACTGGCAGGCGATCAAGGCGCAGGAGCTCTTCGCGCGCTCGGTGATCCCGCACTTCCAAACGCACGCCCAGGCGAGAGTGACGGAGAAGGCGGCGACCCCAGCTTGATCGAACGAGTCTGCGTCGTCGGGGCCGGGGTGATCGGCAGCCTCTACGCCGCACACCTGAGCCGTGTGGCCGACGTCTGGGTGCTTACCCGCCGCGACGAGCACGCACGCGCGCTCGAGGCGCGAGGACTGCGGGTCTCCGGGCGCGCCGAGTTCAACAGTGCCGTCCACGCGACGGCTGACCCCGACGCCGTCCCCGCCTTCGATGTCGCGATCGTCGCCACCAAGGGAACCGGTCTCGACGCAGCCGCAAGCGCGCTCGAGGGGCGCTTTGCTGGCTCGACGATCGTGACCGTCCAGAACGGGCTCGGCGCGGAGGGGATCGTGCGCAACCATGGCGACTGGCCGATCGTCTCGGGTGTCACCTTCATGAGCGGGACCCGGCACGACGACACCCACGTCGAGTACGTCCTCGATACCGAGACGTGGCTCGGCCCCTATAACGGCACGCCCTACGACAAAGTCGAGGAGCTCGCGGCGCTGATCGAGCGCGCGGGGTTGAAGGCACGGGCGTTCCCGGATCTCCGCCCGGCGCAGTGGTCGAAGCTGATCTTCAACGCGACCGTGAACGCGGTCGCGGCGCTCACGGGCCTGCCGCACGACCGCCACTTCGGCGCGGAGGCGGAGCCCGGCGATCTCGGCCATCTCGTCCACGCGCTGATAGACGAGGGCAAGGCCGTGGCCGCGGCCGCCGGGATCGAGTTGCACGAGGATCCGTGGGAGATGAACGTGCTGGCGACGCGGCGGGGGAGTGCCCACTATCCGTCGATGCTCGAGGACGTCGAGGCTCGTCGCCCGACCGAGATCGAGCTGATCACAGGCGCGCTTGTGCGCGAGGCGAGACGGTTGGGCGTCCCCGTGCCGCTCCACTCCGCGCTCTACAGGCTGATCAAGGCGAGGGAGGCTTCGTGGGAGCTCGAAACCGAGAAATCCAAAGGGAGGCAGGCATGACAGCAAGGAAGCGATGGAGTGCGGCGGGTGTCGCGCTCCTGCTCGCCGCGGTCGCCGTGGCGGCGGTCGGAACGACGTCCGGCGGCGGCGCGACGAAGGTGCAGGCGCCGATCATCATCGGCTGGGCCTTCGACAGCAAGGGGAACATGGCCCCGTTCGACAATCCTGCTCTCGCGGCTGCACGGATTCAGGTCCGGGCGATCAACGCGAAGGGCGGCGTGCTGGGACGCAGGCTCCAGATCAACGTCTGCGACACGCAGAACAATAACCCGGCGAGGGCGAAGGCCTGTGCCCGCAGCCTGCTCGGGACCGGGGCGCACGTGATCTTCACGACCTGCGACGTCGACTTCGCGACGCCGGTCGTCCAGGAGGCGATCAACCGCGGCAAGCTCGCGGTGGCCGCGTGCATCGGCACCGACCAGATGGGACCGAAGCGCTTCGGCGCCAAGGGCAGGCTTGCGTTCAGCTTCGGCAACGTCGCCCAGGACGAAGGCTCCGCGATGGCCGAGTTCGCCTGGCGCAAGGGCTGGCGCACGGCTGGAATCGGCACGAACACCGTGATCGTCTACTTCAAGAACGTCACAGCCGCGTTCGAGAAGCGGTTCACGCAGCTCGGCGGCAGAATCGTCGCCAAGGAGAGCTACGCGACGGGAGCGAACAACGTCAACGCCGCGGTCAGCCGGCTGAACGGCGTCGACGCCGATGTCTACGTCACGTCGACCGCGTTCGGCGAGCTGCCGGCGTTCGTCGCGGGGCTCCGCTCGCTCGGGAACAAGACGCCGATCCTCAACTCGTGGGCCGGCGACGGCACCTACTGGAACCCGAAGAGCCCGCCGGTGACCGAGTACTACGCGGTCACGTACGCGTCCGTGTTCGGCGACGACCCGAACAGGGCGGTCCGCAACCTGATCGCCCAGCTGAAGAAGGCCGGCGCGGCTCCGGCCACCGGCGGCTTCGTCACCGGCGCGGCTGCCGTCGACGGGGTGGCGACCGCGATCCGGAGGGCGGGCTCGACCGACGGCGCCAAGCTGGCCCAGCGGCTGGAGCTCTTCCGCCGCGTACCCGCGATCGGCGGCGAGATCAACTTCTCGAAGCGCTTCCACAGTGTCTTCGGGCGCCAGTATCGGGTGATCAAGATCCAGAACAACAAGCCGAGCTATGTCGGCTCGGTCAAGGCCAAGGTCGTCCCGAACATCTAGGGATTGGCTACAAGTGCCGCATCAGGTCAGCTGGAGAGGAGGCCCGGAGAGTCGCTCCGGGCCTCCTCCGTGTCGCGCTCGTTCGCGGGCGTGCAGGCGCTCGACGACGTCTCGCTCGAGTTGCACCGACACGAGGTCGTCGGCCTGATCGGGCCGAACGGGGCGGGCAAGTCGACGCTCGTCAACGTGCTCTCCGGCTTCGATGCGCCGACGGCTGGGCGGGTCGAGCTCGGCGATCTCGACGTCAGCGGCTGGAGCCCGCAGCGGCGAGGTCGAGAGGGGATCGCTCGAACCTTTCAGCACAGCCGCTCCTTCCGCGAGCTGACGGTCCGGGAGAACGTGGAGGTGGCGGCGCTCGGCGTCGGCGCGGGACCTCGGATAGCGCGCCGGCGCAGCGAGGAGCTCCTCGACCTGCTCGGGCTAGGCGACCGGGCCGAGGCTCCGGCCCGTTCACTGGCTCACGGGGACGAGCGCAGGCTCGGCGTCGCGCGAGCGCTCGCGACCGAGCCGAGATTCGTGCTCCTCGACGAGCCTGCAGCCGGACTCCCCGAGGCGGAGGTGCCCGAGTTCGCCGCCGTCGTGCGGACCGTGCGCGACGACCACGAGGCGGGCGTGCTCCTGATCGACCACAACATCGGACTCGTGATGGAAGTCTGCGACCGCATCCACGTGCTCGACCAGGGACGCACACTCGCCGAGGGAACGCCGGCCGAGATCCGCGCGAACCTCGACGTCACGGCGGCCTATCTCGGCGAGAGCGCCGCGGCGGCCGATGACTGAGCCGGCGAATGCGATCCTCGAGCTCGACGGGCTCGAGGTGCGTCACGGCTCAGTCGCCGCAGTCCGCAGCCTCGACCTGCACCTCCTCGAGGGCGAGATCGTTGGTCTGATCGGCCCGAACGGCGCCGGCAAGTCGACGACGCTGCACGCGATCATGGGCGTGCTTGCGCCCCGAGCCGGCCAGATCAGGCTCAAGGGGCGTGCGCTCCGCGCCGGCCGACCCGAGGACGTGGCCCGCGCCGGAATCGCGCTCGTGCCCGAGGGCCGACGAATCTTCGGCGACTTCAGCGTCGCTGAGAACCTCCGGCTGGGACTCTCGGCCCGTCGCGATGGTGCTGGTGAGTCCGCTCTCGACGCCGTCTACGAGCTCTTCCCGATCCTCGCCGACTCGCGCAACCGACAGGCCGGCGCCCTCTCCGGCGGCCAGCAACAGCAGCTCGCGATCGGCCGCGCGCTCGTTGCGAGCCCCGACGTGCTCTTGCTCGACGAGCCGTCGCTCGGGCTTGCGCCAACGATCGTCGACGTCGTCTTCGCAGCGCTCGCGGCGATCCGGAAGCGCGGGGTCAGCGTCCTCCTCGTCGAGCAGCGAGCGCAGCGGACGGTCGCGTTCGCCGATCGCACCTACGTGCTCGCGAACGGCGAGCTGCGGATGATCCTGACCCCGCCCGACGCCGACGACACCGAGCGCATGATCGCCGCGTACCTCTCATGAGCGTGCTTGCCGTCATCGACGCCCAGACGCTCGCCGACGCCGTCGGGCTGGGCGCCGTCTACGCGCTGATGGCGGTCGGGATCGGGCTCGTCTTCGGCGTTCTCCGCCTCGTTAACTTCGCCTACGGCCAGCTCGTGATGGCCGGGGCCTACACGCTCGCGTTCACCTCGACGTGGCCGGTGGCCGGCAGCGTCGCCGCGTGCTTCGCGGTCGTGATCGCGCTCTCGCTGCTCATGGAGCGGGCGGTCTTCCGGCCGCTTCGGACGAGCTCGCCGGCGGTGATGCTCGTGACCACCTTCGCCGTCGCGTTCCTGCTCCAGAGCGTGGCACTGATCGTCGACGTCCGCGACGACACGATCGGCGAGCCCGCGTCGTCGGTCGCGCCGCTCGGCCAGGCGATCACGCTCGCCGGCGTCGACGTCCGCAAGGTGACGCTCGTCGCTGTCGGCGTGGCGATCGTCGCGCTCGGGTTGCTCGCGCT
>JACCRW010000352.1 GCA_013813345.1 Actinomycetota bacterium | reverse complement strand
GGTCGCACGTGGGCGCTCTCGGCCCAGGTGCAATCGTTCGCGCTCGCCCTGACGATCTCGTTCCTGACGGTTCTGCTCGCAGCCGCGGCGCTCGCGGGCGAGCGGGACGAGGGTGTGTTGGGACGTCTGCGCCGCGGTCTCGTCGGTCCCGGCGAGCTCGTCGGCGCAAAGGTGGCTCTCGCCGCTGTCGCCGCGCTCGTCGTAGGGCTCGGGATCGCTGTTGCGTTCGGTGCGATCATCGAGCTCGGGGATGTCGAGGGAGGGCAGCCGTGGTCTCGGTTGCCGCTGCTTGCGACCGGGCTCGCGCTCGCCGGCGCCTCGCTCGGCGCCCTCGGCTCGCTGCTCGGTGCGCTCGCCCGCGAGGGTCGCACGGCGTCGCTCGTCGCGATCCTCGCCGTGTTGCCGATCGTCTTCATCGGCCTCGTCCCGCGCGAGGTCGCTCCGGCCGCGGCCGTGCTCAGCAGCGCCTTTCCCTTCGCCCACGGGCTGAGCTTCTTCACCGCGGCGCTCTTCGAGCTCGATCCCTGGACGGCCCTCCTGCGCGAGGCGGCGTGGCTCGTCGGGCTGACGCTCGGCTACGGCGCCCTGGCCCGGCTCGCGGTCGCCAGGCTGCCGGCCTGAGCTTGTGTTGAAACAACACAAGCTAAGATTCTTGGCTCGGAACCATGCGAACTGGAGACTTTGTGTTGTTCCAACACAAGGTCTCTCGACCGTCGAGCTGACGTACCCTATTTCTCGATGAGCGCCTTCCCCGCTACGCGCCTGCGCCGGTTGCGGCGCACCGACGCGCTCCGCTCGCTCGTGCGCGAGACCCGGCTCGACCTCGACGACTTCGTGCAGCCGCTCTTCGTCGGGCCCACGAGCGTTGCGAACGAGGAGCTTCCGGCCATGGGGCGCCACTCGATCGAGGACGTCGTCGCAGAGGCGGGCGAGCTCGTCTCGCTCGGGGTCAACGCCGTGCTCCTCTTCGGGATCCCGGAGGAGGAGGAGAAGGATGACGAGGGCTCAGGCGCCTGGGCAGACGACGGGATCGTCCAGCGCGCGCTCCGCGCTCTCCGCGCGGAGCACCCCGAGCTCGTCCTCGTCACGGACGTCTGTCTCTGCGAATACACGGCTCACGGCCACTGTGGCGTCCTGAGAGACGGTGAGGTGCAGAACGACGAGACGCTCGAGCTGCTCGCGCGCACGGCGGTCAGCCACGTCGAGGCGGGCGCAGACGCGGTCGCGCCGAGCGACATGATGGACGGCCGCGTCGGTGCGATTCGCGAGGCGCTCCCCGAGACGCCGCTCATCTCGTACGCCGCCAAGTACGCCTCCGCGTTCTACGGCCCCTTCCGCGAGGTCGCGGAGTCGACCCCGCAAGAGGGCGACCGGCGCGGCTACCAGATGGATCCCGCAAACGTTCGTGAGGCGCTGCGCGAGTGCGAGCTCGACCTCGTGGAGGGCGCCGATGTGCTCATGGTCAAGCCTGCGCTCCCATACCTGGACGTGATCCGCGCCGTGCGCGAGCGCTTCGACAGCCCGGTCGCCGCCTACAACGTGTCGGGCGAGTACGCGCTCGTGAAGGCCGCGGCGGCGAAGGGCTATCTCGATGAGCGGCAGGCGGCACTCGAGTCGCTGACGGCGATCAAGCGCGCAGGCGCGGACATCGTCTTCTCGTACTGGACGAAGGATCTCGCACGGTGGCTCTAGCGGCCCGGTCGGCCTTGTGGAGCCGAGCCACGAAGCTGATCCCCGGCGGCGTCAACTCGCCGGTGCGGGCGATGCGGGCGGTCGGCCTCGACGAGCCGGTCTTCATGCGCGCGGGCGAGGGCGCGCTGATCGAGGACGTCGCCGGCCGGCGCTACGTCGACTGGGTGATGTCCTGGGGCCCGCTCGTCTTCGGTCACGCCGACCCGGAGACGCTCGAGGCGATCGGCGCCGCCGCTCGCCGCGGCACCACCTTCGGCGCGCCGACCGAGGCGGAGGTCGAGCTTGCGGCCGAGGTCGTCGACGCCGTTCCGTCGGTCGAGCTCGTGCGTCTCGTCTCCTCCGGCACGGAAGCGGCGATGAGCACGATTCGCCTGGCGCGAGCCTTCACCCACCGCGACCGGATCCTGAAGTTCGCGGGCTGCTATCACGGCCACGTCGACGCGCTGCTCGCGGACGCCGGCTCCGGTTTGGCGACGTTGGGGATCCCCTCCAGCCCCGGCGTGCCGACCGGGGTGACGGCCGACACGATCGTGACCAGGTTCAACGACGTCGACGCGGTCGCTGCGGCCGTCGAGCGCTTCGGCGAGGGCCTCGCGGCGATCGTCGTCGAGCCGGTGGCAGGGAACATGGGCGTCGTCCCGCCGGAGCCCGGCTTTCTCGAAGCGCTGCGCGCGCTCTGCGACGCGTCGGGCGCGCTGCTCGTCTTCGACGAGGTAATCACAGGGTTCCGCGTCGCGCGTGGTGGTGCCCAGGAACGCTTCGGCGTCCTGCCCGATCTGACGATCCTCGGCAAGATCGTCGGCGGCGGCCTCCCGGCGGCCGCCTTCGGGGGCCGGGCCGAGATCATGGAGCGCCTCGCGCCCGCCGGCGACGTTTACCAGGCCGGAACCCTCTCCGGGAACCCCCTCGCCACCGCAGCCGGGATCTCGGTGCTCCGCCGCCTCCGCGAGCCGGCCGTCTATGAGCGGCTGGAGGAGAAGGGCGCGCGGCTCGAGACGGGCCTCGGCTCGTTCGGCCGCGTCCAGAGGGTTGGTGCGATGGCAACGCTCTTCCTCGCAGACGGGCCGATCCGCACGTTCACCGACGCGAAGCGCAGCGACACCGAGCGCTACGGCGCCCTCTTCCGCCACCTGCTCGAGCGTGGCATCTACCTCGCGCCGTCCCAGTTCGAGTGCCTCTTCGTCTCGCTTGCCCATGAGGACGAGCACATCGATGCCACCATCGACGCGGTTGCTGACTTCTTCGCGTCCTAACCTCTGGGAGACGCTGGCCGTCGAGGCTGCGGCCGAAAGCCCGCTGTGGGCCGAGGCGCTGCTTCCCGACCGCGAGCGGGAGTTCGCGCCGGTCTTCTCGCCGCTCGCGCCGGAGCGATTCGCGCTCGCGCTCGAGACGATCTACGAGGGCTATCTCGTCCACTACGGGCGCTCGCGGCTCTTCGCCCCTCCCGGCGAGCACGAGGCCGTCCTGCTCGGCGACTACCTCTACGCGCACGGGCTCGTGCGAATCGCCGCCGTCGGCGAGATCGACGCGGTAGCGGCGCTCGCCGAGTTGATCTCCACGTGTGCCCACCTGCAGGCCGAGGGCACCGCCGGCGACGGCGAGGCGTGGGCCGAGACGGCACACCGCCTGGGCGGTGAAGCGGACGTCGATACCGTCGCCGCGGCACTGTTGGCTCACGCGCAACGGTTCGGATAAGCTCGCGCCTATGACCGCCTGGCTGCTGGGGAACGCTGCCGAAGAGGGCCGCAACGTGATCAGCGGGATGCTGATCGTCGGCCTGATCTTCATCGCCGTGATCGCGCTC
>JACCRW010000296.1 GCA_013813345.1 Actinomycetota bacterium | reverse complement strand
GAGGCGGCGCCGCCGTTGGTGGCGGTGCGTCTATCGGCGGCGGCGCAGCCGGTGGAGTGGTCGCGAGCGGCATCGCCGCGAAGGTCGCGGTCGCGGTAGTGGCCGTTACCGTTGCGGGCGGCGCAGGCTACGAAGGTGTCCAGCACGTCCGTGAGCCTGCAAAGCCGGCGAAGGCCAAGCCCGCTCCGGTGCTTCCGACGGATGCCGCCAACCAGGCTCCGAACCGCGGCGGGTCAGCGACGGCGATCGTGCGGCGCAGGGCCGGCGTCAAGGATCCGAGTGACTCCGGACGCAGCGCCACGGCTCCCGGTCGCACGAAGTCCATCGCCTCCGGGAAGCGTCCGCCGATCGCGAAGAAGGCCCCACCCGACGCAGTTCAGCGCGCCAAGGCGCTTCGCGAAAAGCGCGCGAAGGCGAGCGCGCCGGCGGTGAAGCCGGAGAAGGTCGCGAAGGTGGCCGAGAAGGCCGCGGCGAAGCCACCAGAGGCGACAGCGGCGCCGAAGCTGAGAGCCAAGGCGCGGAAGCGCTAAGCCGGGCTAGCGCTTGACCCACATCCGGCGCCCGCGAGAGGATGCGACGCGGGGTCCCAGTCTTCGAGTCGAGGAGGGGTCATGCGGCAAGAGCCTGAGCGCTGGGCTGTGTACACGGGTGTCGTTGCGGTCATCCTGTGGATCGTCGGGGTCCTGGTGATCGAATCCGGCACCACGCCCGAAGACGGCGCCAGCGATACCGAGCTGCTCGCTCACTATCAGGAGGACGCGAACACGATCCTGGCCGGAAGCTGGATCTTCATGCTCGGCTGCCTTGCGTTCCTCTGGTTCGCGATCGTGCTCCGCGACCGGCTCGCCGCGGCCGAAGGCGGCTCACGGATGTTCACGAATCTGGCATTCCTCGGGGCCGTCACGACGGGGGCGTTCCTCCTATTGACAGCCGGTCCCGAGATTGCGGCGGCAATCCAGGAGGACGACCTGAGTCCGGCCGCAGCGGCCGCGATGGCGACGATGGGCGATGCGTTCTTCGTCGCCGCGGAGCTCGCGGCGATCCTGCTGATGATCGGTGTGGGATTCGTAGCGCTGCGCTCCGGTCTCTTCCCGAAGGCGTGGGCGTGGTTCAGCTTCTTCCTCGCGGTCGTCCTCGTGATCGGCCCGATCGGCTGGGCGGCCCTGATCTTCGGACTGCCGCTCTGGGTGCTCGGGACGACGTTCTTCCTCTCGCGGAGAGGCGCTGCCTCCGCCGCCGATCCAGTCACTCCGCAGCGGGTCTGACCGGCGGACTCGGCGGGGGTCGGGTACCGGACTCGCGATCCGGATCCCGACCCCCGCGAGGATGACCCGTTACTCGAGCGAGAGCTCGTCCTCGATCTGGTTCTCCAACTCGCACGCCGCCGCCTGATCGAACCCCTGCTGGCCGTGGCAGATGTCGAACGCACCCGGATCGCCGAAGAAGGCGTCGCCGAACAGGCCGTCGTCGCCCTTGCCGCCGAGGAGCACGTCGTCGCCGAAGTTCCCGACGAGGAAGTCGTCCCCGTCGCCGCCGTGAACCGTGTCGTTGCCGGGTCCGCCGAACAGGTTGTCCGAGCCGTCGTCGCCGAACACGTGGTCTTCGCCCATCTGGCCAGTGGCAAAGTCGTTGCCGTCGCCACCCTTGAGTACGTCGTTCCCGCCCTCGCCGGCGAGCCCGTCGTCCCCGGCGCCGCCGAAGATAACGTCGTTGCCGCCGGGCACGTCCATGCCTCCGGGGAAGCCGCGCCGGAAGGTGTCGCCGGTGTCCCCGAGGATGAAGTCGCCGCCGTCGCCGCCGTCGATCCGATCGTCACCGAGACCGCCGCAGATGACGTCGTCGCCGCCGAGACCGAGGATCCGGTCGTCGCCGCCGAGCCCCGCGATCACATCGGGGCCGTCGGTTCCCCGCATCACGTCGTTGCCCTCGGTGCCGACGATCGTGGCCGGAATCTCAACCGGGGGCTGGGTCGGATCGTCGGGCACCGGACAGGTCACGGCCGTCTGCGCGGCCGCCGCGGTCGACGCCGCAAGCGCGAGCGCGAGTAGAGCTGGGAGAAGCATCAATCGCCGCATGAACCCTCCTTGAGTTGACTCGAGTGACAACAACCAGCCGACCCGAGGCGCAGCAACCGGAATCTCCAGCCTGCGACCCACGTTAGCCCGTGGGATGCCGACACCGTCCTCGATCCAGCGCACCTACCTGCTGCTCCTCCTGGGAAACACGCTCGCGGCGTCGTTCATCTGGGGGATCAATACGATCTTCCTGCTCGACGCCGGGCTCTCGAACCTCGAGGCCTTCGCGGCGAACGCCTTCTTCACCGCCGGGATGGTCGTCTTCGAGGTGCCGACCGGGATCGTCGCCGACACGATCGGCCGCCGCGTCTCCTACCTGCTCGGGACGGTCACGCTCGCCGCGACGACGCTTCTCTATGTCCTGCTCTGGATGCTGGAGGCGCCGTTCTGGATGTGGGCGGTCGTCTCGATGCTGCTCGGGCTCGGCTTCACGTTCTTCTCGGGTGCGGTGGAGGCCTGGCTCGTCGATGCGCTCGACGCGACCGGGTTCGAGGGCAGCCTCGAGTCCGTCTTCGGGAGAGGGCAGATCGTCATGGGAGCGGCGATGTTGACGGGATCGGTGGCCGGCGGGTACATCGCCCAGGCCACCAATCTCGGCGTGCCGTTCGTGCTGCGAGCGGTCGTGCTGGCGGCGATGTTCGCGTTCGCCTTCACGCTGATGCGGGACATCGGGTTCACGCCCGAGCGCGGCGACGGGATGATGCGCGGGATGCGGCGGATCTCCGGCGCCTCGATCCAGTACGGCTGGCGGGTGCCGGCGGTGAAGTGGGTGATGCTCGCGTCTCCGTTCACCGCGGGCGTCGGGATCTATGCGTTCTACGCCCTGCAGCCGTATCTCCTCGAGCTCTACGGCGACCCGGAGGCCTACGGGATCGCGGGCCTGGTGGCAGCGATCGTGGCCGGCGCCCAGATCGTCGGCGGCGTGGCCGCGCCCTGGATCAGGAAGTTGTTCAAGTGCCGGACCTCCGCGCTGCTGGCGGCGGTGGCCGCGAGCGCGGTCACGCTGGCGCTGATCGGCGTCTTCGAGAGCTTCTGGGCCGTGGTCGGGCTGATCGCGGTCTGGGGACTCTTGTTCGCGGCCTCGATGCCGATCCGCCAGGCATATCTGAACGGCCTGATCCCGTCGCAGCAGCGAGCCTCGATCCTGTCCTTCGACTCGATGCTCGGCTCGACCGGCGGCGTCGTCGCGCAGCCGGTGCTCGGCCGCTCGGCTGACGTGTGGGGCTATCCGGGCTCGTATCTCTTGGGCGCCGCGATCTCAGCGCTGGCGCTCCCGTTCGTCTACCTCTCGAAGCGCCAGAACGACCCGGCCGACTACGCGATCGGAACGCCCGCGCCACTCGAGCCGACCGAAGTCGTCTCGAGCACCCAGCCTCCGATATCGCCTTGACGTTTATACGAATAATCGTATAATCGAATACATGTTATTCGGAACACCGGCAGGAACAGAGGAACTCGAGAGTCGCCTCGGCGACCTTGATCGACTCCGTGCCTCACTCGGGCGTGAGATAACCAATCCGACCCCATGGCTCGGCAGACTGAGGCGCCTTGCGAAAGCCTCGTCGGTCGAGAGTTCGGTTTCGATCGAAGGCTTCGAGCTGCCGCAAGGCGAAGCCTTCGCAATCGTCTCAGACGCCGAGCCGATCCAGACCGGCGACGAGAACCGCAACGCGGTTGCCGACTACGCGCGCGCGATGGATCACGTCGGAGTCATGGCCCTGGATCCAGACTTCAAGTGGAGCGACCGCGTCATCCTCGATC
This sequence comes from Actinomycetota bacterium, assembly GCA_013813345.1. Taxonomy (GTDB): domain Bacteria; phylum Actinomycetota; class Thermoleophilia; order Gaiellales; family Gaiellaceae; genus Gaiellasilicea. The sequence goes on along the minus strand of JACCRW010000296.1, from coordinate 3,572 downwards.
TTCATTTCGACGCCTGCTACTTCCAACGGGACAAGAGCCCAGGCCGCTGGCGGACAACCCCGATCTCCGTCACCGGCAGCGACGGACGGGCTGCGTACGAGGGCCCTGACGCGAGTCGTGTCGTCGAGTTGATGGGCGAGGTCGTGGCGTGGCTGGAGCAAGGCGACCTGGATACCCACGTCGTCGTGCGCGCCGCGATGGCACACCTGCACACCGTCTCGGTGCACCCGTTCCGCGACGGCAACGGACGGATCTCGCGCATCGTTCAGTCACTCGTGCTGGCGCGTGAAGGCTTGCTCTCACCGGAGTTCGCCTCGATCGAGGAGTACCTCGCCAACAACACACCGGAGTACTACGCCGTCCTCCAGCGCGTGCAGGGGGGTAGCTACTCACCCGAGCGCGACGCATCCGAATGGGTTGCGTTCTGTGTCGAGGCGCACATCAGCCAAGCGCGCCGACGACTCGATCAGATCGCCGAGGCCTCGTCGAGGTGGCGGTATCTCGAGCGACTCGCCGCGAGCCGCGGCTGGCCCGACCGCCTCGTGATCGCACTCGAGCAGAGCCTCATTGGCGGCACGGACAGAACGAAGTACGAGCAGGAGGCGGAGATCTCGACGGCAACCGCCAGCAACGACTTCCGGCGACTACTCGACGCCGGCCTCGTGACCCAGGTCGGTCGCGGCCGCAGCACGCGCTACTTCGCGAGCGAAACGCTGCGCAGCGAGGTAGGAGAGGCGGTGGCATACCGAGAACGGACCTGAGATGCCGACCGACGGCGAGCACTTGGCCTGATTCACAACCCAGTACATCGGTAGTGATCGCGAATGTTGCGATTGAAATAGCCGCCGAGCGAGCCGGCAGCACGGAACGCCTCGTACACGGAGGACGGAAGATCGAAGCACTGGTACACCCGGCCGCTCTCGAACTCGAGTTCCAGGACATCGCGTCGGCGTCGTATCCCACGCTGATGATGGCCGATGAGCTCACCAACTCTCGCTGTACAGGGTCTCCCGTCTAGAGCAGCTTCCGGACGTCCTTCATCAGCATCAGCAGGTGGAGCGGGTCGGTGGGCGACGCCTCGAAGCCGAAGCGCAGACACCACGCCTTCGCTCGGTCGTGCTTCGCGTGCACGAGCAGCACCCGTGCTCCGAGCGAATCGGCCGCGACGACGCAGCGCCTCACAACGTCGCGGAGCAACGACTGCCCGAGCCCGGCGCCTTGGTGATCCTCGTGCACCGCGAGCCGCGCCAGCAGAACGGCCGGTACCGCACGCGTCGTCGGCTGACCCTTCCGAACTCGCTCGGTTGCGTCGCTCGGGGCGATCTGCGCCGCAGCGAGCGCGTAATAGCCGACCACGGTCTCGGCATCGTCCAGCGTCGTAACGAAGACCTTCGCGGAGTCCGCCGCGTGCGCCGCGCGGGCGTACCTCAGGAGCCACTCGTCGAGCGCCGACTCGCCGCAACCGAAGTCGTCGAGCCGGTGCTGCCTCGCGAGCGGCTCCGGGTGCCGGTAGCTCAAGAGCTGCTACTCGAAGACGTCAGGCCGAGCGAACAGCTTCGCGAGACCTGGATTCTCCTGAGGCGACCGCTCGAGCAGCTCGCTGAACTGCTCCCATCGGCGTTCGTCGAGAGAGAACCGCGTGCGATCGGCGAGGACGCGCTCCGCCTCGCCTGTAGCTGCCTGGACGACGAACTCGGTCAGGCTGCGGTCGGTGGCGGCCGCGGCGTCGCGAACGAGGTCGTTGGCCTCTCGGGGGACGCGGAAGTCCCAGCGCTCGCGGATCCTGACGTCGGCCACGGTAGAAGTGTACGTACAATCGCCGTACGCTGCAAGCCTGCAGTAGAGTCGTTGGCCGTGATGCGGCTCCACTACCTCCCCGGCACGGCGGCGATGGCGCCGCACGCGACCCTCGTGGAGGTCGGCGTCTCCTACGAACTCGTCCGGGTCGAGCGCGACGCAGACCGGCGGGTCGCGGAGGAGTACCTCGCGCTGAACCCGTGGGGGAAGATCCCGACGCTCGAGGACGGCGACGTCGTCCTGACCGAATCGGCCGCGATTTGCCTCTACCTGGCGGAGAAGTTCCCCGACGCGTGCCTAGCGCCGCCGGCTGGGACGCTCGAGCGCGCGGAGCTCTATCGCTGGCTCTTCTGGCTCTCGAACACGGTGCAGATGACCCTGATGCGCCACTTCTACCCGGAGCGCTACGGGACGGCGGGCGTAGAGGAGGCGGCCGACGCAGACCTCGCCGAGCACTTCGACCTGACCGACCGGCACCTCGCGGGCCGCGAGTGGATCGTCGGCGAGGAGCGCACGGTCGTCGATCTCTTCCTCTTCATGCTGACGCGCTGGGGGCGGTTCCTCGAGCCGGCAGCGTGGGAGCGGCCGAACCTGCGTCGGCACTGGCTGCGAGCGCTGGAGCTTCCGGGGGTGCGAAAGATGATCGAGGAACAGGGGCTGGAGCTGCCGGCGTTCGCCCGCAGCACCGACGCCTGACTCGCGAGCGCCGTGCATCGTCTCCGCGCCCGCAGACATCCGGGCGGGGTCAGGTCTTGCATCGGAGCAATCTTTCGGCTCGGGCGGCTCGGCTACTGAAGCTTCGCTCGATTGCAAGACCTGACCCCGTTCCTACGCTCGATTGCAAGACCTGACCCCGTTCCTACGACCCCGTTCCTACGAGGCGCTCGTCGAGAGCCGCGGCTGGCCCGACCGACTCGTGGTCGCGCTCGAGCAGGCGCTAATCGGCGGCACGGACAGGGCGAGGTACGAGCAGGAGACAGGTATCTCCCTAGCGACTGCGAGTAACGACTTCCGTCGGCTGCTCGACGCCGGGCTCGTCGTCCAGGCCGGCCGTGGCCGCAGCACGCGCTACTTCGCAAGCGATGAGCTGCGCCGGCAGGGCGAGGCTTCCGGCACCGACGACGGCTGAGTGGAACCACGACCGACGCGTCGAGCGGCGCCCCGGAACCGTGTGAGCGGTGTCGGTGTAGAGGGACTATGAGGCGAGCCACCGAGAAGAGGGGAGCCCTGGCGATGCCCTCGGTGTTCGTGTGGACCGCGCTCTGTCTCGCCATCATCGAGACGACAACTGGCTCGGCGGCGGCGGAGAGTGCCGGGCCGCGATGTCAGGTGACGATCCCCACAACGGCCGTCCCACCCGACGCGGGCTTCGGCGCAGCCGGATTCAACTACGGCAACACACGCCTTCGAGCGCATCTGCACTGGCCGAAGGGAAGACTCACGGCCGGGATCCTGCCTGGCGGCGGAGCGATGGCGATCATTCAGAAGGATGGCTCGATCCGGGCCAAGGTCGGCTGGTGGGTGGCCGCCGCGGACAGGCTCGTGGTGACGGGGCGAAGACTTGACACGCTCGCCCGTCCACTCCGAGCCGAAGTCCCGACCGGCTATGGCCTCGGGTTTCAGCCGGTCGTCCTGACGTTCCCGACGGTCGGCTGCTGGCGCGTGACAGGCAGCGCCGGTGCCGCCCGCCTCACCTTCGTCGTCGAGGTCGTCAAGGTCAGACGCTAGATGATCCAGGTATCGCCGCCGACCAGCAGCGACGCCAGCTCGCCTTC
>JACCRW010000259.1 GCA_013813345.1 Actinomycetota bacterium | reverse complement strand
TCGCGGGCCGGCAGCAAGCCGAGCGGATCGACGTAGCCGTCCGCGTCGGAGGCGAGCCGAACGCCCAGGTGCACGTGAGGTTGCGTTGTCACCGCGTCGGCGCTCTCGCCCACGTACCCCACGGTCGTCCCCTCCTCGACGACCGCGCCGCGAACCACGTCGACCGAGCCGAGCTGGAGCAGGGTCACCGCATAGCCGTCGGAGGTCTGGATCGTCAGAGCGCGACCGCCGTTCGGAACCGAGCCTACGAACGAGACCGTGCCGGCTACCGGCGCGACGACCTCCGCGCCGACCTTTGCGCCGATGTCGACGCCGCGGTGCTGCCCGCCGGCGTAGGGATCGCTCCCGAACGAGAACGGACGGACGATCGAACCGTCGATCGGCCAGGTCCAGGCACCCGCGGCCGGGACCGCGACGAGCGTCGCGAGGGCGACCGCGGTGGCGAGGGTGCGACGCATGCGCCACCTGCTTTCGTGTGTGGAGGGGAACTCCCGTCCACGCTAGCCGCGTCCCTCAGTCGCTTTGCAACGACTCTCGATACAAAGTGTTACGAGAGAGTGACAAGAGCCGCGAAACGACGTCTGCCGCCTGCCTCCTCGGCACACCGGCTCCCACGAGCTCCCTCACCGCCTCGAGCGCGGCGGTCTCCTCGACCTTCGCGACACCCCCGCCAATCACCAGCGTGACCTCGCCCTTAGGTGCGTCCGAGAACCGCTCCAGCAGCTCGGCCGCAGTCCCGCGCGCGACCTCCTCGAAGCGCTTCGTCAGCTCGCGACAAACCGCCACCTGCCGATCGGGCAGCGCCGCGGCGAGGCTACGCAAGGTCGCCGGCAACCGCTGCGGCGACTCGAAGGCGACCACCGGATCGGGGAACCGCTCGAGCTCGGCCCAGAGCGCAGCCAGGCCCTTCTCCCCGCGAGGCAGGTAGCCGACGAAGAGGTACCGCAGGCCCGCGAGACCGCTCGCGACGAGGGCGGTCTCGACTGCGGACGGCCCGGGCAGCACCGTGACCGCCGCCCCCGCCTCCAGCGCCGCGGCGATCAGGCGCGCACCGGGATCGTTGATGCCCGGCAGGCCCGCGTCGCTGACGAGCGCGATCCGCTCGCCCGCCTCGAGGCGCGGCACGAGCTCGCTGACGCGCGACGCCTCGTTGTGGCGGTGGTAGCTGAGCAACCGGGCGCGAATCCCGTGCCGCTCGAGTAGCCCCCTCGTGTGCCGGGTGTCCTCGCAGAGGACGATGTCCGCCTCGGCGAGCTCCTGGAGTACACGCAGCGTCACGTCCTCGAGATTCCCGATCGGGGTCGCGCAGACGGCGAGCGGCACCGCCTCTACCTCAACCCGTCGAGCGCCTCGAATGCGACGAGGCCCGCGCCGACGAGCCCGGCGTCCGTGCCGAGCTTCGCCTTCGCGATCCGCAGGTCGCGTCCCGGCGGAACCGCCTCCCGCCGCGCCGTCTCGACAGCGGGCTCGAAGAGAAAGTCGGCCGCAGCGGCGCCGAAGCCGCCCCCGATGACGACGAGACGGACGCCGAAGATGTTGACGAACGAGCCGATAGCAGCGCCCAGAAGCCGGCCGATTCCCGCCAGCGCCTCCACGGCCTCGGCGTCTCCCGCCTGCGCCCGCTCAACGAGCTGCTCAGCGGTCGCTCCCGCGCCCCACAGCTTCTCCGCCGCCCGGTCGGCGGCGTTCCCCGAGGCGACCGCCTCGAGATGCCCGCGGCCGGTGCAGTTGCCCTGGCACGGAGGCCCGTCGGCCTGGACGACGACGTGGCCGAGCTCGGCCCAGCCGCGGTAGAGCTCGCCGCCGAGCACGACTCCGCCACCGACACCCGTTCCCAGCGTGAGCATGACGAGCCCATCCACCTCGCGACCGGCCCCGAGCCGCCATTCGGCGAATGCCGCGGCATTCCCATCGTTCTCCACCGCCGCCGGAAGGCCGAAGCGCTCTCCGAGGACGTCCGCGAGCGCGATTCCGACGAGCGGGATGTTGTTCGTCTCGATCGAGCGACCGTCGGCGTCGAGCACCGATGGAATCCCGAAGCCGAGCGCGGCGACGCCAGGGTCGAGCAACTGATCGACCGCTGCGGCGATTCCCTTGACGAGCGCGTCCTGCGACCGCGTCGGAGTCGGCACCTCGTGCCTCTCCAGGATCGACCCGTCGCGATCGAGCACCCCGGCGAGGATCTTCGTGCCGCCGAGATCGACGCCGATGACACGCTGATTCCTCACAGGCCGCGGCTACCATACCCGGCCGGATGCCCACGGAAGAGAAGCCCTACCGCCTCTACAAGGGCGGCCGCGCCAAGGGCAAGGTGCCGAGTCCGGGCCGTCCTTCGAAGGGCTCGAGCGGAGGCTCGCCGAGGACGCGCCGGCCGCGCTGGGGGAGGCGCATCGGCGTGACGTTGCTGCTGCTCGTGCTCGTCGTCGTCGGCTGGGGGGTCGCGAGCTACCTCTCGTTCCGCGAGGGCGTCGCGGACGCGAACGCACGGCTGCCGAAGGCCGTCGAATCGGGGCTCGCCCGCCAGGAGGGGCCGCTTCTCTCGAAGCCGACTCTCCTGCTTCTCCTCGGCACCGACGGCGACCGGACGGCCGCCCGCTCGGACGCGAGCCGCTCCGACTCGATCCTCGTCGTGCGCACCGACCCGAGCCGGCACCGCCTCGCGTTCCTCTCGATCCCGCGCGACCTCCGCGTCGAGATCCCGGGCCACGGCGCGAACAAGATCAACGCCGCCTTCCAGCTCGGCGGCACGGCGCTCGCGATGAAGACGATCGCCTCGCTGACCGGATTGGCGGCGAACCACGTCATGCTCGTCGACTTCGACGACTTCCGCACGGTGATCGACGCGGTCGGCGGGATCGACGTGACGGTGCCGAAGCCGATCCTCTCGAACCGCTTCGACTGCCCGTACGCGACGCAGGCACGCTGCCAGCAGTGGGAGGGCTGGCGCTTCGAGAAGGGGGAGCAGCACATGAGCGGCAAGCGGGCGCTGATCTACTCCCGGATCCGCGAGAACCGGCTAGATCCGGCGGAGAACGACCTGACCCGCGGCGAGCGCCAGCAGGAGGTCGTGCAGGCGATGGCGGGCGAGCTGACGAGCGTCAGCACCTTCGCGCGATTGCCGTTCGTCGGCGGCGACCTGGTCGCGCCTTTGACGACCGACCTCTCGGCCCCGGAGCTCGCCCAGCTCGGCTGGGTCTACAAGCGGGCGAACCGCTCGCGGGCGCTCCACTGCCGGCTCGGCGGCGAGCTGGTGTCGTTCGGCGGCCAGTCGGTGATCCTCGGCGACCAGGAGAACTTCGCTGTGATCACGATGTTCCGCGGCAGCTCGGCGCCGCAGCCGCCTCCGCCGGGGCAGCCGCTTGCGGCAGGCTGCCTCGTCGGCAGCTCCTCGCGCGCGGCGAGATGAACGTCGAGCTCGTCTACGAGTCGCATTCCCTCACGGAGGACAACGAGCGCGGGCACGCGACGGGATGGCTCGACGGTCGCCTCTCCGAGACCGGGCGGCTCCTTGCAGCCGAGCTCGGCGAGCGCCGACGCAACGACGGCATCGACGCCGTCTTCGTGTCCGATCTCGGCCGTGCCGTGGAGACAGCGGAGATCGCGCTCGGCGGCACGGAGATTCCGATCTTTCGCGAGTCGCGTCTACGTGAATGCAACTACGGCTCGCTGAACGGTGCGGCATTGACACGATTGGACGCTGAAGGTCCGCAAGGGCTGGACAATGGCTATCCGAACGGCGAAAGCTGGCGTCAAGCAGTGGCGAGGGTCAACGGCTTCCTGGCCGAGCTGGTGCGGGCGCGCAGCGGCGAACGCGTCCTCGTGATCGGGCACATGTCGGCGTGGTACGCGCTCGAGTGCATCGCGAGAGAGGCACCGCTCGACGAGGTCTTCGCGATCCCGATGAAGTGGCGCGAGGGATGGTTCTACGCGCTCGACGAGAGGTCTGTGGCCGAAGCCACGCCATCTCGATCGTCTTAGTCGCCGCTCAGCGATGTCGCGAACACTTTCACGAGCTCGTCGGGAGTCTTACCTCGGACGGCAGCGAAGAAGGGCTTCTCGCTCTCGATCACGGTCGGAGTCCTTCCATCCACTATCGGTAATCCGAGCGTGCCGTCGCGCATCCATTCGTACCCGTCCGCATCCTCGCGATTTGTCTTCTGCTTGAAGATGAACATGTACTGCTGTCCGATTTCTCCGAAGTAGAAGAAGGGAGTGCGAGTCCCCTCGCTGTACCGCCACGAGCCGCCGGCCGTCTGGATCTCACCCACGGGCACATTGGCAGCTCGCTTCTGCCATAGGACACGATCGATGCGTACCGTAATGCATCGACCCAGGTAGCCCTCGCCTCGCTCGACGACCTCTGGATCTTCGAGCTCGAGCTCGGCGACCGGCGTTCCGAGCACGATCGCGTCCGCGTGAAGTCCCACGTCGTCGAGCGTCTCCATCAGAAACAGGCGATCGGCGTCGACATCCACGTGGCGATAGACCGTTCGCTTCAGCGGGAGCTCGCCGCCCGCGTTGTCCCGCCGCTGAAAGACGACGATGGACACGAGCGCCGCGATGGCGAGAGCGCAGATCGCAGCGAGCGTCGGCTTCACCTTCACCGCGCCAACCCGATCGTTCTAGTCCGCCGTAGCCGCGGGCTTGCTCGAGCTCTCGGACGAGCCGCCCGAGTCCTTCGAGGAGCCGGCGTCGCTGCTCGACGAGCCGGAGTCCTTCCCTCCCGAGCCCGAGTCGTTGTTCGAGGAGCTCGAGTCGCCGTCCTTCGTCGCCGCCGCCTTGCGGCCGCCCTTGCCGTAGTCGGTCGAGTAGAAGCCCGAGCCCTTGTAGTGGACGGCCACCGGGTAGAGCACCTTCTCGACCGGCGCCTTGCCGCACACCTCGCACACCTCGGAGGGCGGATCGGCCATCCGCTGGAAGACCTCGAAGGTGTGTCCGTCAGGGCAGCGGTACTCGTAGATCGGCATCGGCGGCAAGGCTAGCAGCGGCCTCAGAAGCCACCCGCTGCGCGTCCTCGCGCTACGGTGCCGCGATGCGATACGTGGTCACCGGCGCCGCCGGCTTCATCGGCTCGCAGCTCGCCGAGACCCTGGTCGACTCCGGACACGCCGTGGTCGCGGTCGATTGCCTCACCGATTATTACTCGGTCGAGGAGAAGGAGGCGAACGCGGCCGGGCTCGAGCTCCAGCGGCAGGATCTCTCGGAGACCGACCTCCCGCTCGACGGCGTCGACGGCGTCTTCCACCTGGCGGGACAGCCGGGCGTGAGAAGCTTCGGCGACGTCTTCCCGCTCTATGTCCGGCACAACGTCCTCGCCAGCCAGCGCGTCTTCGCGGCGGCCGCAGCCGCGGGGGTTCGGGTCGTCTTCGCCTCGACGTCGACGGTCTACGGCGACGCGGCCTCCTATCCGACCCGCGAGAACGCCGTCCCCTTTCCAGTCTCGCCCTACGGGATCACCAAGCTCGCCGCCGAGCACCTTGCTCACGCCTACGCCCGAAGCTTCGGTCTCGACGCGGTCGTGCTCCGCTATTTCAGCGTCTATGGGCCGCGGCAGCGACCGGACATGTTCTTCCGTCGCGTTGTCGACGCGCTCGCCGCGGGCACAGCGTTCGAGGTCTACGGCGACGGCTTGCAGTCGCGAAGCTTCACCTATGTCGCGGACGTCGTCGCCGCGACGATCGCGGCGATGCAGGATGCGCCGGCCGGCGCCCTCTACAACGTCGGCGGCGGCGAGGAGGCGACCGTCCGTGACGCCATCGACCTGCTTCAGGAGCTCGCCGACCGCGCGCTCGACGTGCGCTACGGCCCCCGCGCCGAGGGGGACGTCGTGCGGACGTGCGCCGACACGAGCAGGATCGAAGCCGAGCTCGGCTGGAAGCCGCGCACCACGCTGCGCGAAGGCCTCGCGTCCGAATGGGACTGGGCGTCGTCGGCCCAACCTGCCGTGCGCTGACCGCGGGGCCGGGCCTCGACCATGAGCGAGAGCGTTCAACCGAGGGGGATTCGAGCCCGTGAACGCTCGACGTTGCCGGTCGCGATCGCGGGCCGTTGGTACCCGCTCGCAATCGGAACGGTGACGCTGGCGGCGATCGGATTCCTGCTTCACCAACTGCTCGCCTGGCCACCGCACGAGGATGAGACGCTCGCGCTCTTCGTCGGCCGCTACCCGCTCGACCAGCTCTTCCAGGTCGTCCTGGAGGAGCGCGGCGGGGCTCCGCTTCACTTCCTGCTTGCGTGGGCGGTCGCTCACCTCGGCTTCGGGCTCGAGGGTCTTCGGCTGCTCTCCGCAGCGTTCGCGGTCGCGAGCCTGCCGGTCGTCGCGGCGCTGGGAGTCAGGCTGGCCGGCCGGCGGCCAGCGTTCGTTGCGACCCTGATCGTGGCGGCGAGCTGGACGTTCCTCTTCCACGGCGTCTACGGCCGAATGTACAGCCTCTTCCTCTTCACGAGCGCCCTCTCGTATCTGACCCTGCTGCGCGCGCTCGAGCGCGGCGACCGGCGCTCGTGGGCGCTTTGGATCCTCGCGATCCTGGCGACCGTCGCCACCCATCCCTACGGCGCGATCGTGCTCGCGAGCCAGGCCGTGTTCGTGCTCGCCGCGCGCCGCGACCGACTACGGCAGGCGCTCCTCGCCGCCTCGGTCGTCGGCGTCCTCGGGATCCCGTTCTGGCTCACCGACCTCGTGCTCGCCGGCCGGTTCGAGGTCGGCGTCGGCGCAGGCGGGGAGAAGCTCGGCGGGCCGTGGCCGGTCTTCGTCTACCTCTGGCACGTCCTCGGCGACTTCACGACCGGCTGGTGGCCGCTGCTCCTCGTGGTGGCCGCGCTCGGCGCGCTCGGCCTCCGTGCGCTGCCGCGGCGGACGGTTCTGCTCACCGCCGCGATCGTTGTCGTCCCGACGCTCGCGTTCCTCGTCGCGCGGCTCGGCAGCGCCACCTCACCGGAGACGCGCCACCTGATCTTCGTGCTGCCGTTCGCCGCTCTGGCGGTCGCAGCGGGGATCGTCCGACTCGGCCGGCTCGCACCGGTCGCGCTGGCCGCGCTCGTCGTCGCGCAACTGGCCTGGGCCTGGCAGAAGACGCCGCCGCTCTTCGAGTGGGAGCCGGATGCGCGCCAGGTCGCCCGAGTGGATGCGTCGGCGTACCTCGCGGCAACGAGCCGCCCAGACGACGTCCTCTTCGGGTTCGAGCCGCTCTACCTCGGCGCGTGGGAGCGGAACTCCGCCTTCCCGCTCGCTGTGCTGCCGCGAGCCGACGCGAATCTCGCGCTCTCGACGCTCCTCGACCTCGAGCGGCCGCTCGGCCGGGGGATCTGGATCCTCGATGCGAGCGAGCCGAACAATGCGGAGCCCGCGCTCGAGATCGACCTGCGCCGGCCGAAGCCCGAGTCCGCCTTCGAGGTGCAGCGATTCGGGCCGTTCCTCGTGATCCGCACAGCCGAGCCGGTGCGGACGCCCAAGCGCTACCTCGAGCGCGCGGGCGAGGCGATCCTCGTCGGGAAGTCGCTCTGGATCGGCGACGCGGACATCAACCTACTCACGATCGAGCGGGCAGCCCGCGCCCTCCGCGGCTATGGGGCCGACCGCTCGCTCTCGACGAGCTCGCCGTAGCAGGGCGCTTCCTCGAAGGCGGCGAGCCCGGCCGGAGTCTCGCGGCGCCGCTCCTTCGGCCGCAGCCGCCTCGCCGCGGCGAGCGCCGCGGAGGCGCCGAGCGCCGCCCCGACGAGGAACGAGCGCGTTCGCGAGCGGCGTGAGTCGTCGTCCATGGAAGGATCGTAGGTGTGATCCTGACGCTCGGCGACTTGCTCTTGGACGTGATCGTGCGGCTCGAGCAGCCGCTCGCCGAAGGCGCGGATGCGAATGCGGTGACACGGCTCGGGCCCGGTGGCCAGGCTGCGAACGTCGCCGCCTGGGTCGCGGAGCTCGGCGGGCGGGCGCGCTTCGTCGGCAAGCTTGCGGGCGACGAGGCCGGGGTAGCCGCTCGGAGCGGGCTCGAGCGCCACGGCGTCGAGGTTTGCGGGCCTGTCGTCGAGGGCCGGACGGGCACCGTCGTCGCCCTCGTCTCGGAGGACGGCTCGCGGACGATGGCGTCGGATCGCGGCGTCTCGCCCGATCTGCGCGCCGCCGAGCTCGACCCGGCCTGGCTCGACGGCTGCGAGCTCCTCCACCTCCCCGGCTATTCGCTCCTGCGCTCGCCGATCGACTCTGCAGCGTTGCGCGCCGCCGAGCTCGCGGCTCGCGTCAGCATCGATCTCTCGTCCTGGAGCGCGATCCGCGATTTCGGGCCGGAGCGCTTTCGCGAGCGGCTCGAGGAGCTTCGCCCGGACGTTGTCTTCGCGAACGAGGACGAGGAGCGGATCCTCGGCGGGCCGATCGAGTGCGGGACGTGGATCCTCAAGCTCGGCCCCGGCGGCGCCCGCTTCGGCGACATAGTGCTCCCCGCGCTGCCCGCCGAGGTCGTCGACACGACGGGCGCCGGAGACGCCCTCGCGGCCGGCTACCTCGTCGGCGGCCCAGAGCTCGCGCTGGAGGCCGCTTCACGCTGCGTCGCAAAGCTAGGCTCGATGCCGTGAAGGACCTCATCGTCGTCTCCGCGGAGGTCGGGCAGGCGCTCGCCGAGCGGCGAGCGGTCGTCGCGCTCGAGACGACGCTCGTCGCCCACGGCTTTCCGCCGGGAGAAGGCGTCGCGGTCGGGCTCGAGAGCGAGAGTCGGGTGCGCGAGGCGGGAGCAGTGCCCGCGACGGTCGGCGTGCTCGACGGTC
>JACCRW010000236.1 GCA_013813345.1 Actinomycetota bacterium | reverse complement strand
AGGCTGCCGGGATCGTCCGCGTCTCCGAGGGTGGAATCGAGCTCGAGCGCGTGCCCGAAGGGATCCGCTTCGAGAAGCTCGCCGACCATCCGCGGCTCGGCGAGCTCGTGGGCTCCGACGAGAAGTTCGCCGCCCACAACGCGGCGATGTGGGAGAACGGGCTCCTCGTGCACGTGCCCAAGGGCGTGCGGCTAGAGCAGCCGCTGTACGTGCGCATCGTCAACTCGGTCGAGGGCGGCTCTCTCTTCTGGCGGCTGCTCGTCGTCGCCGAGCCGGAGAGCTCGTTCACGGTGATCGAGGAGTACGTCTCCACGTCGCCGGAGCTCTCGGGCTACGTCAACGCGGCGGTCGAGATCGTCGTCGAGCAGGGCGCCAAGGTCGAGTACGTCTCGGTGCAGTCGACCTCGCAGGAGACCTGGCACTTCGGGACGCATCACGCGCGGGTCGAGCGCGACGCCGAGCTCGACTGGGTCGCCGGCGGCTTCGGTTCGAAGAAGGGGAAGATCCGAATCCAGAACGACCTCGCCGGGCCGGGCGCGACCTCGCGCGTCACGGGCGCCTACTTCGCGGACGGGACGCAGCACCTCGACTACGACACCTTTCAGGAGCACATCGCCCCGAACACGACCTCGGACTTCGCCTTCAAGGGCGCGCTGCGTGACAACTCGAGCGCGGTCTGGCGCGGGATGATCCGCGTCGAGAAGGACGCCCAGAAGACGAACGCCTACCAGGAGAACCGGAATCTCCTCCTCTCGAAGACCGCACACGCGGACTCGATTCCCGGCCTCGAGATCCTCGCGAACGACGTTCGCTGCACCCACGGGGCCACGCTCGGCCAAGTCGACCGCGAGCAGCTCTTCTACCTGATGGCCCGCGGCCTCTCCCGCCAGGAGGCGGAGCGGATGATCGTCCGCGGCTTCTTCCAGGACGTGCTCGACCGGATCGAGCTCGAGCCGGTGCGCGAGGCGCTGGGCGCCGCGCTCGAGGCTCGGATCCCGCAGGCCTAGGACTCGCGGCCTCGGGATGCAGCTGCTCCGACGGCTCCCTCGAGATCGACGTGCAGCGCGGCGCTCGCGTAGACCGTCCACGGGTGCGGCGGCTGGCCGCCTGTGTAGACCACGACCGGGATTCCGCGGCTGTGTGCGTACCACGCTTCCATCGCCGTCCCTTCGTCGGGCCGAGTGAAGTCGGCGAGGACGAGGTCGCACGAGTCGATGTCCATTAGGTCGCCCTCGACGATCTCGGCCTCGCGGCCCTCGGTGGCGCTGCGGAAGTCGCGCCGCATCGGGTCGACCGGCTCGCAGCCGGCCGCGCGCAGGAGCTCATTCGCCCGGCGGCGGTACTCCTCCGCGAACGGCGGGCCGGCGAGGTAGACGCGCTGCACAGGTCTACGATACGGGCCGTGGGCGACTCCCTTCCCGAGTTCGTGGCGCTGGGCCACGCGGGCTCCGAGCACTACGCCGGGCTCGAGACCTTCCCGAACCCGGGAGTGTCCCTCGTCGAGCTGGAGAGCGACGAGCTCGTTGCCGTCTGTCCGATCACCGGCCAGGCGGATCTGTACGTGGCGACGATCGAGTTCGAGCCAGACACGCTCTGCCTCGAGTCGAAGTCGCTGAAGCTCTACCTCGCCTCGTTCCGGAACGAAGGCGTCTTCTGCGAGGCGCTTGCGGTGAAGATCCGGGATGAGGTCGCGAAGACGCTCGAGGTCGCACCGGAGCGGGTGAGCGTGACGCTCGTCCAGAAGGCGCGCGGCGGGATCACGATCACCGCGACCGCCTGACCTGCGACTCAGACGACGAGCGCGCGGACGCGGTCGGTCGCAGCCTTCGTGATCGGCTCACCGTGTCCGACGCCCACGATCTGCGCGTCAAGCCCTGCAAGCCGGCGCACCGACTCGCGGTGCTGCTCGAGGTTGAGATTGAAGGCGGGCCAGCCTGCCTCGAACCGGGGCCAGGTGGCGATTGCGTCGCCGGCGATCACGAGGCCCCGCTCCGCCCAGTGAAAGCCGAGGTGGCCGGGCGAGTGGCCCGGCAGGTGCAGCACCTCGAGCGGGCCCGCCGTTGCGCCGTCGGCGACCGATTCGTCGATCGGGCACGGCTCGTGCTTCGGCCGTCCGAGGAAGATCCCAACCTGGAACGGATAGGTGCGGAACGGGCGCGTGGGCTTCAGGCCGACCGATTGCGCCGCCCGCTCGCCGGCGACGATGTCTGCCTCCCACTCGTGGGCGAGTACCGTCGCCCCGGTCTCGCGCTTCAACGCGGCGAGGCCGCCGAGATGCGAGCGGTGGGCGTGCGTGAGCACGATCCGTTTCAGGTCGCGCGGGCTGCGGCCGAGCTTCCGGATCGCCTCGAGCACGCCGGCCCCGTCGTCTTCGAAGAGCGTGTCGACGAGCGTCAGCTCACCGCCCGCCTGGAGCAGGAACGCGCGCACTCGGCCGCCTTTCCGGCCACCGAGACAGTGGACGCCTTCGGCCAGCTTCCTCAAGCGCCCACCCGCGTCCACGGAGCGAAGGCATTCTCGACTCCGCGCAGCGCGGGCTCGAGCTCAGGGTAGTGGCGCTTCAGCACATCGATCATGCTGCTCTCGTCGATCCAGTCGAGCCCGGCGTGGGTGTAGGTCTCGGCGTTGTAGTCGCGCGTGAAGAAGCGATCGCTCTTCAGGCGCCGCGAGGCCATCAGAATGAAGACGCGGAAGGCGGTGTCGCTGAAGCCGAAGCCTTTCGGGAGCGGCTCGGCATACAGTCCGATCATCAGGTCGACGCGCTCGATGTCGCCGTAGACACGCCGTAGCTCCTCGGCCCACTCCG
>JACCRW010000215.1 GCA_013813345.1 Actinomycetota bacterium | reverse complement strand
ACACCGCATGCGGGCGAGCTCGGCCGGCTCATCGGCGAGAGCTCGGATTGGGTGAGCGCCCATCGGCTCGAGGCCGCTCGGCGCGCGGCCGATCGCTTCGACTGCGTCTGCCTGCTCAAGGGCGCCGACACGATCGTTGCGGCGCCCGGGGCGCGCACACTCGTCTGTCCGATCGACGCGCCCGCGCTCGCGACGGCCGGCACCGGCGACGTCCTCACCGGCGTTCTCACGGCTTTCCTCGCCAAGGGCCTCGAGCCCCGTCTCGCCGCGGCCGCTGCCGCGATCGCGACGGCCAGAGCCGCGAGGTGCGTTCCGCACCGCGTGGGCGTCGTCGCGAGCGACGTTATCGCGGCGCTCCCACACGTGCACGACTGAGCTTATCCCCGGGAACGGCCGCCGTGCCTTCTCGAAACGGGGTTGTCCTGGATCCCCTTTTCGGGGGGCGGCGCGGCGCCCGACGCAACCGATCTCGAACGTACCCACCACCCTGCGGATGCGCGACAACCTCGCGGACCGGACCCGAGCACAAGGAGCCAGATTTCCGATGAAGAGAACCCTGATTGCCTTTGGCGCCGGCTTGACGGTGTTCGCCGGCGTCTTCGCCATGGCGGCGAGCCTTGGTGGGATCACGAGCAACAAGGTAGGCGCCGACAACACGGCGGTCGCCTCGTGCGACACGGACGGAGTCACGACGGCCTACGCGACCGCGTGGGATACGACCGACAAGCGCTACGAGGTGACGTCGGTCACCGTTGCGGGCGTCAACGACGCCTGCGACGGGCAGACGCTCGGCGTCAGCCTCACCGACTCGACCGGCGTCCAGATTGGATCGGGCACTCTGGCGATCCCGTCCAGCGTCGCGACCTCGCATGCCGTTTCGCTGACGACGGCCCCCTCGGCCAAGCTCACCGAAGGCGTGCACGTCCTGATCAGCTCGTAACCGGCAGCCGGGCGGCGGGGCCTCCGTGCAGGAGGCCTCCGTCCGGCGCCTAATCCGCCCTGGAGGCGGCATGACGAAAACGGTGATCCTGTTGGGCGCGGTGGCAGTTGCGACGACCGCAACGGCATCCGTGGTGCTCGCAGCGTCTGTCGGGATCTCGGCGCCGAAGCTCGGCGGAGGCAACATCACCGTCGTCGCCTGCGAGACGGACGGCTTCACGGTCGGCTACACGACCTCGCGCGGGAACGTGACCACCGTCGCGGTGAGCGCGATCGCCGATCCCGCATGCGAAGGCGGGACCCTCGCCGTCACGCTGACGAACGCGGCGGGAGACAGCATCGCGACGGCCGGCCCGCAGCCGGTCCCGGCGGACGGCGACACCGCCGACAACTCGCTGGCGCTCACGACGAGCCCCCAACCGGGTGCAAGCCAGGTCGCGGGCTACCACGTCTCGATCACGGGGCCGTAGGTGGACTCGGCCGCTCGCAGCCGCCCCCCTGCTTTTCGCCTCATGCTCGGACTCGCAAGCCTGGTGCTGCTGCTCGCCACGGGCGTCGCTTTCGCCGCCACGTTTGGAGTCTCCTCGACGACGTTAACGACGAGCACCGGCACGACGAGCGTCGCTCCAACGACCTGCACGCTGAGCGCGGCAGACGCCGATAGCTACGTCGACGGGACGAATCTGATCTCGAACTTCGGCGCGGCGACGAATCTCGACATCGGCACGTCCTTGTTTGGGAACAGACGGACGTTCGTCCAGCTCAACCTCGGCTCGTGCGCGATCCCGGCCGATTCGCTGATCATGACGGCGAGCCTCAAGCTCTTCATGTTCGCAGCCCCCACCGCGAGTAGGACGTACGAGGCGCGTCTCGTGAGCGCGTCCTGGGCGGAGACGGGGATCACCTGGACGAACCAGCCGGCGGTCTCCGGTTCGACGACCTCGAGCGTCACCACCGGGACGACTGCGAACGTCACTCTCGCCTGGACTGTGACGGCGGACGTGCAGGCATTCGTCGACGGGACGGCGAACAACGGTTGGCGGATCAGCGACCAGACGGAGAACTCTGTGACCGCCGTCACCGGCCAATTCCGGTCGGCCGAGTTCGGGACAGCGGCTCAACGACCGATTCTCGCGATCACCTACTACCCCTGACGATGGACACGACCGCGACAGCAACGATCGAGAGGACGGGCGGTCGCGGATTCACCCGACGGCTCGTCCGTGCCGGCGCGATGACGCTCATGCTGATCCTCGTCGTCGCCTGGTTCGCGCTCCTGCGGCCGAGCTTCCTCGGCGGCCAGACCTCCTACCTGATCGTGTCGGGTACGAGCATGCAGCCGACGCTCGAGTCGGGAGACCTCGTGCTGGCCGTCGAGCAGCGTTCCTACGCGGTCGGCGACGTGGTCGTCTACCACGTGCCGGCGGGGCAGCCGGGTGCCGGGGCGCTGGTCATCCACCGGATCGTCGGAGGGGACGCCGACTCGGGCTACATCCTTCGAGGAGACAATCGGGACGGACAGGATCCCTGGCGCCCGAGGGACGGCGATGTCGTGGGCCGGATGCGGATCGACGTTCCTTGGGTCGGGCGGGCCTTCGTCCTGCTCCGGCAGCCGGTGGGGATCGCGCTCCTCGCGGCGCTGACGACGTTCCTCGTCGCGCTCGGCTCAGCGAGGGCGCCGGCTCGGGGAGACGGCTAACCGCCGAGCGCCGCTCGATCCCGGAGAATGGCCGGGTGAAGGTGGAGATCCTCGGCTCGGCCGGAGCGACCGCGACGCCACGGCCCGGCTGCGACTGCTCTGTCTGCGTCGAGGCGAGGGAGCGCGGCGTGCCCTATTCGCGCATGGGGCCGAGCCTCTTCGTCCACGGTCCGAACGTCCTCTTCGATACCCCGGAGGAGTCGCGGCTCCAGCTCGATCGCTCCACCGTCACGGAGATCGCCGCCTGCTTCTACTCGCACTGGCATCCAGATCACACGATGGGCAGGCGCGTCTGGGAAGCCGTCGGCGGGCGCGACTTCAGGGTCTGGCCGCCGGATCCGGCGGCGCGCCGGACGACCGACGTCTACCTACCGGAGCAGGTCGCAGTCGACTTCTCCGGATCGCGTGGCATCCGCGGGCACTTCGACTATCTCGAGGAGCGCGGCTTCGTCCGCGTCCACGAGCTCCGCGACGGCGAGACAGTCCGGCTCGGCGACGTCGAGATCCGTCCCTTCCGCCTGCACGAGGAATACGTCTACGCGTTCGAGCTGAGCGGTAACGGCAAGCGGCTGCTCGTCGCAATGGACGAGCTGCACGACTGGGAGCCGCCGCCGGAGGTGCGCGGGGTCGATCTCGCCGTCCTGCCGATGGGGCTCAACGAGCTCGACCCGTTCACCGGCGAGCGGCGGATTCATGCCGATCACCCCGTGCTCCGCTTCGAGGCCACGTTCGAGCAGACGCTCGCGATCGTGGACGCGCTCGAGGCGAAGAGCGTCGTGCTCAGCCACATCGAAGAGGTGGACCGTCTCGGCCACGACGACCTGACGCGGTTGGCAGCGCTCGTGGGGCGGGCGATCGTGTTCGCTCACGACACGATGGTCGTGGCCGTCTAGCCGTGCGTTCCGAGCTGACGATCGACCTCGGCGCGATCCGTCGCAACGCCGCCGTGCTCCGGCGGGCACTCCAAGGCGCCGAGCTCTGGGCCGTCGTCAAGGCGGACGGCTATGGGCACGGCGCCGTGGATGTCGGTGGCGCGGCGCTCGAAGCCGGCGCGACGGCGCTCTGCGTCGCCACGGTGCCGGAGGGGCTCGCGTTGCGCGAGGTGCTTGGGCGGGTTCGCGTGATCGTGATGGGGCCGGCATTGAGTGCGGAGATAGCCGCGGCGCGCACCGCCGAGCTCGAGCTCGTGGTGGCGGACGGGGCTATCCCGGAGGGCGTCCGGGTGCACTTGAAGCTCGACACCGGGATGGGGCGGTGGGGGCTCTCGGAGCTGCCGGGGCCGACGCGCGAGGTGGTGGGCTTGATGAGCCACTTCGCCTCCGCGGACTGCGATCCGGCGTTTACGGAGACGCAGATCGAGCGCTTTCGGGACGCGACCGTCGGCTATCCGGAGTTGACCCGGCACCTCGCGAACAGCGCCGGCGCGCTCCGGTATCCAGCCGCCGCGTTCGATGCGGCCCGCTGTGGGATCGCGCTCTACGGGATCTCGCCGTTCGGCGAGTCGGCAGCGGCCGACGGGCTCCAGCCGGCGCTCCGGTGGGAGTCCGAGCTCGCGCAGGTGAAGCCGCTCGAGCCGGGCGAGTCGACCGGCTACGGCCGCCGCTTCACCGCCGAGCGGCCGACCTGGGTCGGAATCGTGCCGGTGGGCTACGCGGACGGGTTTCGCCGCGATCTGACGGGGACCGAGGTGCTGGTGGCCGGCGAGCCGTGCCGTGTTGTCGGCACGATCTCGATGGACGCGTTCGCGGTCGAGCTCGGGCGGGAGCTGCCGATCGGGACGCCGGTCACGCTGATCGGCCCCGGGGTGGAGGCCGAGGCGCACGCGCGCGTTGCCGGAACGATCGCGTACGAGCTCGTGACCGGGCTGAACCGCGCCTCGGAGCGGACGCGCAGGATCGTGGTCGCCTGACGCGCCGGACGACGCGGCTGGGCGCGGCAGCGCGAGGTCGACCGCTCCGTACGGGTCTTCGGCGCGGGACGCCGAGCCCGCCCCACCGCCAGTCGCGACGGTGCGCGCAGAGGCCGACGCGAACAGGGTTCGCCCAGACGTAGTCGCAGACCGTCGCCAGATACCGCTCATCCGCGATCGCCTTCGACTCGAAGCGGCGCTGGAAGAGGTGCCCGGCCCGTCCGTAGCGGTGGTTGAAGGAGGATGCGTAGAGGCCGTTCAGCCGTTCCATCCCGTCGGAGAGAGCAGGCTGACCGCACTCGATCACCAGGTGGAAGTGGTTGCCCATCAGGCAGTAGGCGTGGCAGCGCCAGCCGAACCGCTCGATCGTGCGGACGAGGAGCGCGAGGAACAGCAGCCGGTCGTCGTCGTCCATGAAGATCGCGCGCCCGTCGACGCCGCGCGAGGTGATGTGCCAGAAGCCGTACCCGAAGGTCGAGCGCAGCGGTCGTGCCATGCGCCGACCGTACGCGACCGTGCGTCCCTCGACCAGTGGCCTCAAACGACGCGTCTGCCGTGGCCGCGTCCAGGGCCAGCCCCTAGCCGTGTCTGATCGCGGCGCGGCCGCTCGAGCCGCGTCCAGGGGCTGGCCCTAGACGCGGCTCGCAGGGGCACGTCGGCTCGGGACGCGTTGGTTCGAGACAGGAAGCCGCTCCTGCGAGGCGGGCGCGCGAAGGATCCGTCAGACGCCGGCGGTCTGGTTCAGCGTCTCGCCGGCGTAGAGCTCCTCGAGCTCGCGGGCGAAGTGCTCCTTGCAGACGCGCCGCTTCAACTTGAGCGTCGGCGTCAGCTCGTCGTCCTCCATCGTGAAGTCGCGCGGCAGGATCGAGAACCGCCGAACCTGCTCGTAGCGCGAGCGGTCGGCGTTGACGGCGTCGACGACGCCCTGAACGAGCTCCTGCACCCTCGGCTCCTGTGAGAGCTCGGGCAGCCCGCCCGCGAGATCCTGCGCCGCAGCCCACTTGCCGATCTCCTCGGCGTCGAGCGTGATGAGCGCGGCGACGTACGGCTTCCGATCTCCGACGACGAGCGCCTGCGAGACATACTTCGAGCCCTTCAGGTCGTTCTCGAGGTTCTGCGGAGCGACGTTCTTGCCGCCGGCGGTGACGATGATGTCTTTCTTCCGGTCGGTGATCGTGACGTAGCCGTCGTCGTCGATCTCGGCGATGTCCCCCGTGAGCAGCCAGCCGTC
>JACCRW010000198.1 GCA_013813345.1 Actinomycetota bacterium | reverse complement strand
CTACCTCGACAAGGAGAACTGGTCGGCTGCCGGCGCGGACGTCAACGGCGACGCCTATGAGGAGCTGCTGGAGCGGAGCGCCGGTGACACGAAAACGACCGCCGGCCAGTACTTCACGCCGCGGCCGCTGATCCAGGCGATCGTCGAAGTGATGCGTCCCGAACCCGGCATGTCGATCTGCGACCCCGCGTGCGGCACGGGCGGCTTCCTCCTCGCGGCGCACGCCCGGATCGCGCGGAACGCGATGCTCGACCCCGATCAGCGCAGGCATCTCCGTTACGACGCGCTGCACGGCTGGGAGATCGTCGACGCGACCGCGCGGCTCTGCGTGATGAACCTCCTCCTGCACGGGATCGGCGCCGAGGACGCGGGCTCGCCGATCGAGGTCGACGACGCACTGAAGGGTCTGCCCAGGGATCGGTTCGACCTGGTCCTCACGAATCCGCCCTTCGGGCGCAAGTCGTCGATCAGCTACGTCAACGAGGAGGGGGAGGCGACGCGTGAGGATCTCGTCGTCCTCCGCGACGACTTCTGGGCCTCGACGTCGAACAAGCAGCTCAACTTCGTCCAGCACGTGCGCTCGCTCCTGAAGGTCGGCGGGCGGGCGGCTGTGGTCGTGCCCGACAACGTGCTCTTCGAGGGTGGCGCCGGAGAGACGGTGCGGCGGAAGCTGCTGCACGAGTGCGACGTGCACACGCTCCTGCGGCTGCCGACCGGGATCTTCTACGCACAGGGCGTGAAGGCGAACGTGCTCTTCTTCGACCGCAAGCCGGCGGCCGAGACGCCGTGGACGCGCGAGCTCTGGATCTACGACTTCCGCACGAACAAGCACTTCACCCTCAAGCAGAACCCGCTGCGGCGCGAGCATCTGGACGAGTTCGTGGCGGCGTACGTGGCTCGTTCGGAGACGGAGCGGTTTCGTCGCTTCTCCTATGAGGAGCTGCTGGCGCGCGACAAGGTCAGCCTGGACATCACCTGGCTCCGCGACGACTCGCTGGAAGACCTGGAGAACCTGCCGCCGCCCGAGGTGATCGCGCAGGAGATCGTCGAGGATCTGGAGGCGGCGCTCGTCGAGTTTTCGGCGATCGCCGCTTCGCTCACGCAGCCCGAGCGGACGGAGGGCCCGAGGGCTCGTGAGTGACGTCACGATCACCGACTTTCTCGCTTCTCTCGGGCTCACCGGGGCGGACGTCGAGCGCTTCCGCGCCGTGCTCGAGGCCGAAGGGATCACGAATCCGCGCAAGAGCCGGCTCTCCGACACGAAGCTCGACCGCGCTCGTGCGGCGATCGACGCTCGCTTCGCCCGCTTCTGCAGCTCGTGCGCAGCCCGCACGGACGCAGGGAGGCGTGAGGTCGTCACGGTCGCGGCGGCGGCGTGTATGCGCTGCGGCGGCTCGCGGAACGAGCGCGCGCTCGCGGAGCTCGTGGAGGCGTGCGAGGCCGCCGGAATACGGCGGCTCGTCGTCGTCGGCGGCTCGCCCGAGGTGCGCCGCGAGCTCGGAGCCCTTCGCGACCGGATCGAGCTCCGGCTCGTCGACGGAACCGAGCGGCGCACCCGCCCCGAGGCGCAGCGCGACCTCGACTGGGCCGACCTCGTCGTGATCGGCGGCTCGTCGGAGCTTGCGCACAAGGTCTCGAATCTCTACACGCGGGACTCGGGGCCGACGCCGGTCGTGACCGCGTCGCGGCGCGGGGTGGAGGCGATCGTCGCCGCCGTCGTCGAGCACGTGCGACGCCGAGCCGGCAGCGTCAACTGCCGCGCCGAGTTACCACGTCAAGCGCTTTGAACGGAGGTCGCCGCGAGCGAGTGCGCGGTCCCCCGCACCGTCCGATGCAGAATTGTTGCGAAGAACATGTCCCTTCGACCGCCCGTCGCAGCCACGGACGCAGACACCGTCACAGAGACGGATGCGAAGACGGGTGCAGCCGTCGGCGGGCAACGGTGCGAGGGCCGACGAATATCCGATCGGTGGGCGACCCTCGTCTATACATCGGGCGACGAGGCGGCGGCCATCCGCGCGGTCGCGCGCGGCGCGCTCGAGGTCGCGACAACGATCCGTGGGCATGGCTGCGACGCCACCACGAGCGCGCGTACTCCTTCGTCGACGCGACGAGCTTCGCGCTGATGCGCTCGCTGCCGATCCGGGAGGCGCTCGCGTCCGACGGCGACTTCGCCGCCGCCGGATCCGTCGAGCTGCGCGCGTAAGCACCGACCGCCGCTTCGGCGACTCTACGGGGATGCACTTCGACGACGATCGTCTCTGGCTCTCGCCCTCCGACCTGATGAGCCATCTCGCCTGCGCGCACCTCACGACCCTCGAGCTCGCCGTCGCCCGCGGCCGGATCCCGACGCCGCAGGTCGACAACCCGCAGGCGGAGCTCGTCGCGCGCAAGGGCGACGAGCACGAGGAGGCGTACCTTCACGAGCTCCTCGCTGCCGGCAAATCGGTGCTCCAACTCCCGCGCGACGCGAACTTCGCCGCCAACGCGGCGGCCACCGAGGACGCGATCCGCCGGGCCGAGCACGACGTCATCTACCAGGCCTGTCTCGCCGCGGACGGCTGGCGCGGATACGCCGATTTCCTCGAGCTCCTGCCCGACGGCACCTACGAGGCCGTGGACACGAAGCTCGCGCGGACCGCCAAGCCCGCCGCCGTGCTGCAGCTCTGCTTCTACTCGCAGGAGCTCGGGCGCATCCAGGGCCGCGGGCCCGAGCGGCTGCACGTCGTGCTCGGCACGCGGGAGCGGGAGAGCTTCCGGCTCGCCGACTTCGACGCCTACTTCCGCCGTGCTCGCGGGCGGCTGCTCGAGTTCCTGGCCGGCGAGCCCGAGACCTATCCCTGGCCGGTCTCGCACTGCCAGATCTGCGCGTTCGCCGCCCGCTGCAACGCTCAGTGGGACGAGGACGACCACCTCACCCGGGTCGCGTTCATCCGCCGCGACCAGATCGCCCGGCTCGGCGGGGGCGGGATCGAGACGCTGGAGGCGCTCGGCGACGCGCCTGCGGGAACCGAGATCGAGCGGATCGCCCAGCAGACCTTCGAGTCGCTCCGGCACCAGGCGTCGCTCCAGCTCGGTCACCGCCGCACCGGCGAGCACCGCTACGACCTGCTCGCGCCCGAGGCGGAGCGCGGACTCGGCCTGCTCCCTCGTCCGTTCGACGGCGACCTCTTCCTCGACTTCGAGGGCGACCCGTTCTTCACCGCCGCACGCGGGCTCGAGTACCTGACCGGACTGATGGACACGAGCGGCGGCTTCACCGCGATCTGGGCGCACAGCTTCGAGGAGGAGCGCATCGCTTTCGAGCGGCTGATCGACCTCCTGCACGAGCGACTCGCTGCCGACCCCGCTCTCCACGTCTACCACTACGCGCCGTACGAGCTGACCGCGCTCCGCCGCCTCGCCGCCCAGTACGCGACGCGCGAGGAGGAGCTCGACGAGCTGCTTCGCCGGGAGGTCTTCGTCGATCTCTACGCGGTCGTGCGCCAGGCGCTCCGCCACTCGCACCCGCGCTACTCGATCAAGAACGTGCGGCAGTTCTTCATGAGCGCAGGGGCCGACCTCGCGGGCGGCGCCGACGCGATCGTCGACTACGAGCGCTGGCTCGAGACCGGCGACGACTCGCTGCTCGAGGCGATCGAGCGCTACAACGAGGAGGACTGCCTCTCGACGCTGCGGCTGCGCGACTGGCTCGTCGGGCGAAGGGCCGAGGCAGAGGAGCTGCACGGGGTCGCGATTCCGTGGCGCGAGCCGCCCGAGCGCCGCGCGCCAACCGAGGATGCGGCGGCCGCACGCAGCGCGCGGGACGAGGCCGGCGAGCGGCTGCTCGCGACCGGCGATCCCGCGCTCGCGCTGCTCGCCTACCTGCTCGAGTACCACCGTCGCGAGGCGCGCCCCGCGTGGCGTGTGTTCTTCGAGCGGCTGGAACGGACGGCGGAGCAGCTCATCGGGGATCCGGAGGCGATCGGGTGCATCGAGCCGGACGGATCTGCGGAGCCGGTCGGCGGGCGCTCGAAGTCGGTCGATCACGGCTTCACCTTCCCGGATCAGCAGCACAAGCTCGGGCCTGGGGACGGGGTCTTCGACCCGGCCACGGGCGCGTCCGCGGGGACCATCGTCGCGCTCGACGACGCGGCCGGGACGCTGACGCTTCGGCGCGGGCCGAAGCTCGCCGAGGTGCCGCTGCCCAGGGCTCTCGTCCCGGGTGGGGCGTTCCCCACGCACGTCCAGCAAGCGGCGCTCGTCCGGCTCGCGAACGACCTCGGCCGCTATCCGCACCTCGAGCGGCTGCTGCGACGCGAGCCGCCGCTCGGCGGCGCCCGCGTGCAGCGCGAGACGCTCGACGAGACGAAACGGCTGGTGGACGAGGTCGAACGGAGCTACCTCTTCGTCCAGGGCCCACCCGGCTCCGGGAAGACGTGGACGGGTGGACGGTTGATCGCCCACCTGCTCGCGCGGGGCAAGCGGGTCGGCGTCTCCTCGACGAGCCACAAGGCGATCCACAACCTCCTGCGCGAGGTCGAGGCCGCGGCGCCGCCGCAGGGCTATCGCGGGCTCAAGAAGCGCACGGACGGCAACCCGGAGTCCGTCTACGACGGCGCCTGGATCGAGACGGTGCGGGAGGCCGACTTCGCCGATCCGGAGGTGCGACTCGTCGCGGGCACGGCCTGGCTCTTCTGTCGGCCGGAGCTCGCCGGGACGCTCGACTACCTGTTCGTGGACGAGGCGGGCCAGGTCTCGCTCGCCGACGCGCTCGCGCTCGGCACCGCCGCGCGGACTCTCGTCCTGCTCGGCGATCCGGTGCAGCTCGCGCAGGTGACGCAGGCGATCCACCCGGGCGGCTCGGGCGTCTCGGTTCTCGAGCACCTGCTCGGCGAGGACGGGACGATTCCTGAGGATCGCGGCCTCTTCCTCGAGCGCTCGTTCCGGATGCACCCGGACGTCTGCCGCTACGTCTCGACCGCATTCTACGAGGGCCGGCTCGAGTCGGCTGCGGTCGAACGGCCGTGTCCCGCCGGGACGGGGCTCCGCTGGCTCCCGGTCGAGCACGAGGGCAACCGGACGTCGTCGGTGGAGGAAGCAGCGGCGATCCGAGCGGAGATCGAGGCACGCGGCCTCTTGTCGGGCGACGTGATGGTCGTCGCGCCCTACAACATGCAGGTGCGGCTGCTGGCCCGCGAGCTCCCCGGCGTTCGGGTCGGCACCGTCGACAAGTTCCAGGGCCAGGAGACGCCGGTCGTCTTCTTCTCGATGGCGACTTCGAGCGGGGCGGACGCGCCGCGCGGGATCGACTTCCTGATGTCGCGGAACCGGCTCAACGTGGCCGTCTCCCGGGCGCAGTGCCTCGCCTACCTCGTCTGCTCGCCACGACTTCTGGAGGTGAACGCGCGGACGATCGAGCAGATGCGCCTTGCGAACGCGCTGTGCCGGTTCGTCGAGCTCGCAGAATCGTGAGAGCGGCGTGTGCGGCACGGTGCTGCGGCCCGCCTTCCGAGCGAGAGTCACACAATCGGCACTCTTTCGTGACACATGCGTGACAGCTCCTCCGCTTCACTCCATGCATGGAACGAGAGCAATGGGCGACGAAGGAGCGGAAGCCGACGGTCCGACAGCTGATCGCGCTGGCGGCAGTCCTCTGCGAGCGGGCAGACCAGCCGTTCCCGGAGACGCGGCTCGAGGCATCCGAGCTGATCGAGCGGCTGCGGCTGGAGACGGGGCATCCCGCGCCGCGGCTGCAAGACGCACCGGCGAGGCGGCGGCCGGGGAGGACGGTGTCCGTGAGCTGAGCTCTTGCCATAAAATCATGCACTCAGCTGGCGTTCTTGCTGCGATTCCGCCACCATTCGAGATCCTCGGAACGATGTCGTCCTCGCACCCGCCGACCCGCATGCGCCGCCCGCTGCCCTGTCGCTCTGTCGTCATCGGCGTGCTCCTGCTTGTGCTCCTGCCAGCCTCGTCCGGCTCGGCCGCGCCGGGGTGGTCCGAGCGGAGCGCCAGCGTGGCTGCGCTCCAGATCGGGCTCCGCGTCCACGGCGTCTACCAGGGAACGGTCGACGGCACCTCGGGTTCGGCCACGACGGCAGCCGTCCGGGAGTTTCAGCGTCGGTTCGGGCTCCATGACGATGGCGTCGTCGGTCCGAGGACGCGGGCCGCGCTCGGGCTCTTCGGCCGGCCGGCGCTCGGCAGTCGCGTGGCGAAGCGCGGCAACGTCGGCTGGGACGTCGCCGAGCTCCAGTTCCGGCTCGCCGTGCACGGCTTCCCGTCAGGCGCGTTCGACGGCCGCTTTGGCCCGCGACTCGACGGCGCTCTGCGGCGGTTCCAGCGCTGGGCGGCGATCGCGCCAACCGGGCAAGCAGGCCGTGCGACGCTCGCGGCGCTGGCGACCGCCCCGCCGCGAGTCCGGATCGCGCTTCGCAGCCCGTCCGCCGTCGCGCCGAGCGACGGCTTCGGCCCTCGCGGCGACCGCTTCCACTCCGGGATCGACTATCCCGCGAGCACCGGCTCGCCGGTCGTCGCCGCGGCCGCCGGCCGCGTGACCTGGGCGGCGCGGTTGCCCGGCGGCTGGGGACGCCTCGTCGTGCTCGCCCACGGCGGCGGCCTGCGCACGCTCTACGCCCACCTCTCGAGGATCGACGTGGTCGTGGGCCAACGGCTCGCGGCCGGAACGCGGCTCGGTCTCGTCGGCGCGTCCGGCCGCTCGAACGGTCCGCACCTCCACTTCGAGGCGCGCATCCGAGGCGCAGCCGTCGACCCGCGGCCGGCGCTTCGCTAGGGAAACCGGCTCCGGTCGGGGAAGAGATCGAGGCTGCCCCCGTTCCGGCACTCCTGCGGCACCAGGTATGCGGGCGCCGAGCGCGCGAACGTCGCGTTGTCGGCAAGCTGCTGGCGCATCATTCGCGCCGCGGTCTCCTCAGACAGGCCCAACCGTTGCCCGAGCTCGACCCCGCTCTGGAACGCGTAGCAGTTCGTGATCCCCTCATTCGCCTCGCCCTGCAAGTGCCAGGCCTCGTGGGCGAGCACCGCGAGCGCCCGGGCGGCCTGGCTGAACGATCCCTCGTCGTCCTCGAACGCAAGCCGGTGGAGCCGGAAGCAGATGGCCGGGGTCAGGAACGCGTTCGAGCCGCCGACCTCGGCGAGGCCGTCGGCGTGCTGAACGATGCCCACGGCCTCGCCTTCGGCATCGCAATGGATCCGTGCCTCGTGCCCTGCGATTCGTCCGGCCTCGGACGAGAGCCGCGCCTCGGTTCTCGTCCGCTCGGATTGGTCGAGTCCATTCCAGCCGCCGTCCGGAACCAGCACGAACAGCACGAACCCGAGCACGCCGAGCACGGCGAGGCCCTCGAGCCGGGCAAGGAGTCCGCGTCGCCGGCGTGGAGCGGTCCGCGGCTCCTCCGGGGCCTCGGCGGGCTCGCCGCGGCGCAGCCGCTCTCGGCTCTCGTCGATCAGCTCCGCAACCTCCTCGTCGCTCTTGCCGGTGGCCGGCAGCCAGACGTCCTGTCCCTCGATCCGGACGACCACCGGCTCGAGCCACTCCTCGCCGCCGAGCTCGGCCACGTCGGACTCCTGCGGGCTGCGACCGCGGGCGCTCGATCCACGACTACCGGGGGCGGCGCCGCGCTCCCGCAGGCCGGCGACGAGGAAGTGCGCCTCGAGCGCGGCGAAGCCGAGGAACGGGAGCCACAGCGGGATCCAGCCCTGCAAGCGAGGCGAGAAGAACCAGGCGAGGATCAGCACCACCGCGGCGATCCGAAGGCGACGCGCGTACCGCGGGGAACCGGGCTCCATCTCCGAGAACTTAGAGCCTCGTAGAGGCTTGACTCCCGCTCGCGGGGGAACGAGCATTGCCCAGCGAGGTGGTGCGTGCCCTCCCGGGCTTCTGCGGAACGTGCCGGTCGGATCGATCGGCGGAGCGACGGCACGGAAGGGGAACGAGATGGCAAGAGCGCGACGGCAACCGAAGCGAATCCTCAACTGCATTCCCTCGCGTGAGCGCGAGGACGACTGGAAGCTCGACACCGCCGAGGATTCGGGCGTGCTCGATGCGGCACCGCGCGTGCCGGCGAAGAAGGATCTTCGCCAGACCTGGTGGAAGATCCAGGATCAGGGGTCGACCGGCTCCTGCGTCGGCTGGGCCTGCGCGGACGCGATGCTCCGCTGGCACTTCGTCAAGACGAATCGGATTGCCCAGAACGAGCTGATCTCACCACGCTTCCAGTGGATGGCGGCCAAGGAGACCGACGACTTCAACACCCGGCCGACGACGTTCGTCGAAGCCGAGGGGACGAGTCTGAAGGCAGCCCTCGAGGTCTCGCGCAAGTTCGGCGCCGTCCGCGATTCCGTGCTCCCCTTCGCGACCGGCCAGACCTACCAGGGGAACGCGAAGACCTTCTACGCGATCGCCGCCCAGCTCAAGATCAGCATGTACTTCAACCTCGGCCGCAACCTCGAGAACTGGCGGCTCTGGCTCGCGACCAAGGGCCCGATCCTCACCCGCCTCGACGTCGACTCGACCTGGGATCGCGCAACCGAGAACAAGGGGAAGCTCGACGTCTACCAGCGCGAGACCGCGCGAGGCGGGCACGCGATCGCGCTCGTCGGCTATACCGAGACGACGTTCATCGTCCGAAACAGCTGGGGCGCCGCCTGGGGGGACAAGGGCTTCGCGCACGCCTCCGTCGCCTACGCGCAGGACGCCTTCACCGAGGCCTACGGCGTCGAGCCGTGACGTTCGTCGTCCCCGAGGAGATCGAGGCCTACGCGGCCGCGCACACCACGCAGGCCGGCGCCTTCCTCGACGAGCTCGCGGCCGAGACGCGCGCGACGCTGCCGTCGCCGCAGATGCTCACCGGCGAGCTCGAAGGCCGCCTGCTCGAGTTCCTCGTCTTCCTGACCGGTGCGCGACGCGTCCTCGAGATCGGCACCTACTCCGGCTACTCGGCTCTCTCGATGGCCCGAGTGCTCCCGCCCGACGGGACGATCGACACGCTCGAGCTCGAGCCGAAGCACGCCGAGTTCGCCGCCGGTTGGATCGACCGGACGGAGTGGGCCGACCGGATCACGATCCACGTCGGCCCGGCCGAGCGCGCGCTCGAGCGGCTGCCCGGGCCCTACGACCTCGTCTTCATCGACGCCGACAAGTCCGGCTACGCGGGCTACTACGAGGCCGCGCTCGAACGGCTCGAGCCGCGCGGCCTGATCGTCGTCGACAACGTGCTCTGGAGCGGCCGCGTCCTCGAGGAGAGCGACGACGAGACGGACGACACCCGAGCGCTCCGCGAGTTCAACGCGCGTGTCGTCGCGGACGAGCGCGTGGTCTGCGTGATGCTGACGATCCGCGACGGCGTCACCCTGATCCGCCGCCGCTAGGCGCGGGGTCAAAGCCCTCGAATCGCAGCGCGCGGTTCGTACACTCGGGCGATGCACACCGAAGCGCTCGCCGCTCTCGAGTTTCCCGCGATCGTCGAGCGGCTCGCGGGCGCGACGGCGACCTCCACCGGCGCCGAGCTGGCGCGGGCGCTCGTGCCCTCGGCCGACCACGACGAGGTTGCGCGTCGCCAGGCTGTGACCGCCGAGGCGATCGCGCTTCTCGAGGCGTCGGTAGAGCCGCCGTTCGGCGGGATCAGCGACGTCCGCGAGGCCGCCGCGCATGCAGCGCTCGGCGGCATCCTCACGCCCGAGGCCCTGAGCGCGATCGGGCTGACAATCGGCGGCGGGCTTCGAGCGCGGGCCGCGCTCGACGAGCACGCAGAGCTCGCGCCCCTGCTCGACGAGCTCGGGGCCAAGATCGACCGCACGCTGGCGCCGCTCGCCGAGGAGATCGGTCGCCGCGTCGAGCAAGACGGCTCCGACCTCCGCGATACCGCCTCGCCACGGCTCCGCAGGCTCCGCACCGAGCTGCGAGAGGGCCGGCAGCGTGTCGCCGAGGAGCTGCGACGGCTGTCGCGCTCGCCGGCCCTCCGCGAGCATCTTCAGGAGGACTTCGTCGCCCAGCGCGGCGGTCGCCCGGTGCTCGCGGTCAAGGCGAGCGCCCGGAGAAGCGTGCCCGGGATCGTCCACGACGCCTCTGGCTCGGGCCAGACCCTCTTCGTCGAGCCGTTCCAGGTCGTGGAGCTGAACAACCGCCAGTCGGAGGCCGCCGGCGCCGAGCGGGAGGAGGTCGTGCGGATCCTGCGCGAGCTGTCGACCGCGGTTGGCGAACGCGCAGACGCTCTCGAAGTGCTCGTCGAAGCGACGGGCGCGATCGACTTGGCCGTGGCTTGCGGCACCGTCTCCCGGCGCTGGCGCGGCTCGCCGGTCGAGGTCTCGGGCGAGGTGCGTCTCCTCGGCGCGCGCCATCCGCTGCTCGACCCCGCGACCGCGGTCCCGATCGACCTCGACCTCGGCCCGCTCCGCGCGCTCGTGATCAGTGGCCCGAACACCGGCGGCAAGACCGTCGCGCTGAAGACGCTCGGCCTGGCCGCGCTGCTCCACCAGTCCGGGCTTCGTCCGCCTGCGGTGACGGCCGGGCTGCCGGTGTTCGACGAGGTGCTCGCCGACATCGGCGACCAGCAGTCGATCGAGATGAGCCTCTCGACCTTCTCCGGCCACATCAGGAACCTCGTTGCGATCCTGGATTCGGCGACCGAGCGCTCGCTCGTCCTCGTCGACGAGCTCGCATCGGGGACGGATCCCGTCGAAGGCTCCGCGCTCGCGCAGGCGCTCCTGACGCGACTCGCCGAGCAGGCGCGGCTGACGATCGTGACGACGCACTACCCCGAGCTGAAGGAGTGGGCGAGCGCGACGGACGGCGCAGCGAACGCGGCGACCGGGCTCGATCCCGAGACCCACGCGCCGCTCTACCGGGTCGCGCTCGGCCGGCCCGGCACGTCGCACGCGCTCCAGACGGCCGAGCGCCTCGGCCTCGAGGGATCGGTCGTCTCGGATGCCCGCAACCGGGTCGCGCCCGAGCGGTTGCGAATCGCGGAGCTGCTCGCCGAGGCGGAGGCTGCCGAGCGCACTGCGATCGAGGAGCGCGCGGCCACGGAGCGTGAGCGCGCAGAGGTGCGCGAGCTCGGCGAACGGGCGCGCGAGCGCGAGACCGAGCTCGAAGCCGAGACCGAGAAGGTCCGCGCGTCGGCCGCGCGGGCACGCGAGCTTGCCGTCGCCGAGGCTGCGAGCGACCTCGCCGACGCCCGGGC
>JACCRW010000191.1 GCA_013813345.1 Actinomycetota bacterium | reverse complement strand
CGGCTGCAGCGGCCGAAGGTCGGCGCGCCGCCAGGGCCGGTATACGACCACGTCACGGAGGAGCCCGTCAGCTCGACGCAATGCTTGGCGCTCGTCGCGCGGACGATCGAGAGGGCGCCGCTGACGTTTGGGTCGATCCGGCGCAGCTTTGCCACCGTCATCCCGGAATAGGTCTGATTGTCGGCGATAGGCGACGGATCCGCTGCCGACCAGGTCACGCCAGCAGCGAGCGGTACAGGTCGTCGACATCGCCGACGAGGCGCTCAACTGCGTAGCGCGCCGGCACGCTCTCGCGTCCGGCTTCGCCCATCTTCGCGCGGAGCTCGGGATCGCTCGCCAGCCGCGCGAGGCGGTCTGCCAGGGCTTCGACGTCCCCCGCGCGGACGAGAAAGCCGTCGACGCCCTCGCGGACGACATCGGGGACGCCGCCGACACTCGTCGCGACGACGGGGCAACCGGCGGCGAGCGCCTCGATCACGACGACCGGCGTGCCCTCGTTGGCCGAGGGGAGGATCAGCGCGTCGAACGCCTGATACCAGCCCGAGACGTCCTCCTGGTAGCCGAGGAAGAAGCAATGGCGGATGATTCCGAGCTCGCTCGCGCGGCGCTCGACGGCGTCGCGATCCGGGCCGTCGCCGACCAGCAGCAGAACGGCGTCGATGTCTAGCTCGCGCAACCGCGCCAGGCTCTGGAGCACATCGTCCGTGCGCTTGACGCCGGTCATCCGGCCGACCCAGCCGACGACGAAGCGTTCGGGCGCGATCCCGAGCCGCGCGCGCGCCTCCGCGCCGGCCACCTGCGTCTGCACTCGCTCGCCGAGCTCGATCCCGAGCCGGACGACGGAGAACTTCTGCGCGGACGCGACCCCGAGCGAGACGAGATCGTCGCGCACTTGCGGGCTGACCGCGATCAGGCGCGTCGTCACCCGGGCGAGGAGCCGCTCGAGCAGCCGGAAGGCCTGCGACTTGAGCGGGCCGAAGTAGCCGTGGAGGACGTGGCCGTGGAACGTATGGACGACGATCGGCGGTCGCGCGTCGCCCGCGAGCAGCGCCGCGAGCCTCCCGACGGTGCCGGCCTTCGCGGTGTGCGTGTGCAGGATCTGCGGGCGCTGCTCGCGGATCAGGCGCGCCAGCCGCAGCACCGAGAGCGCGTCGCGGATCGGCGAGATCTCGCGCGAGAGCGAATCGAGCTTCACGACGCGCACGCCGAGATCCTCGGCGACGTAGGCCATCGAGCCTTCACCGCGAGCGAGCGAGCCTGCGACGAGCGTTGTCTCGTAGCCGCGCTCCGCGAGTCCCGCCGAGAGGTAGGCGACATGGAGCGCGGGGCCGCCCATGTTCAGCCGCGCGATCACGCGCAGGACTCGGATCGGCTCAGACAAGGCTGTCGGCGGTGAGGCGCAGCCCTTCCTCGAGGCTCACCTTCGGCTCCCAGCCGAGCACCTCTCGCGCCGCCGAGATGTCCGCCCACGAGTCCCGGATGTCGCCGGTGCGCGGCGGCAGGTGGTTCCGCTCGACCGGCTTCCCGAGGATCTCGCCGATCAGCTCGGCGACCCGGTTGACGCTCGCCGGCGCGGCGGAGGCGATGTTGAACATGCGGCCGCTTGCGTCGGCCGCGTCGGCGGCCTTCAGCGTCGCGTCCACCACGTTGCCGACGTAGGTGAAGTCGCGGGACTGCTCGCCGTCGCCGAAGATCGTGATCGGCTCGCCGGTCGCGATCGCGGTCACGAAGAGCGGCACGACCGCGGCGTACTGGGAGAACGGGCTCTGGCGCGGGCCGTAGACGTTGAAGTAGCGGAGCACGACGGACTCGAGCGACTCGTAGACGCGGCTGAAGCTGACGCAGTAGCGCTCGGCAGCGAGCTTCGCGACTCCGTAGGGCGAGATCGGGTCGGGGGGCGTCGACTCGGTGGTCGGCAGCTCGCGCGTCGAGCCGTAGACCGAGGTCGAGGACGAGAAGACGACTCGGCGGGCGCCCTCGTCACGCGCGGCCAGCAGGACGTTCAGCGTCCCCTCGACGTTGACGGCACTCGACGTGAGCGGATCCTGGACCGAGCGCGGCACCGAGCCCATCGCGCCCAGATGAAAGACGACCTCGATCCCACGCATCGCGTTGTGGACACGTTCGTAGCTCCGCAGCTCGCCCTCGACCACCTCGATGTCGACTCCCTCGAGGTTGTCCCGGTTGCCGGTCGAGAAGTTGTCGAGCACGCGCACCGCGTCGCCGCGCGCGAGCAAGCCGCGGACGAGGTGCGAGCCGATGAAGCCCGCGCCGCCTGTGACCAGCACCTTCCGGCTCATGCGGGCGCCACAGCCACGATGTGGTAGTTCGCGAAGATCGTTCCCGGGATCGGCTCGCGCAGCGACTCGACGCGCGCGTCGATCGTCTCGGCGAGCCGGTTCACGCCCCAGACGAGCGGGCGTGCAGCCGGGCGCAGGTGCGCGCGGCCGGCGAGGAGCTCGATGGTGTGAGTGAGCAGCATTCCGAGGCAGGCGGTCGTCCCGGCCCCAGGTCGCACCTCGAGCGCCGCCCATTCCCCGTTCTCGTGGAAGAGTCGCTCGAGTCCCGCATGCGTCCAGCGCCAGAGGTCGTTTGGCGCGGGATGGTACACCTGCACCCCGTGGGTGGACGCGAGTACGCGTCCGCCGGAGGCGACGACGCGGCGCAGCTCGCGGACGGCCTGAGCGGGATCGTCGCAGTGCTCGAGCACTTGGTTGCAGAGGACGATGTCGAACGATCCGTCCTCGACCGGCAGCGCCTCGACCGGGCCGAGCAGGTCGGCCGCCGGGTTCACGACGACGTCGACGCCGACGTAGCTCGCGGCGGCGGCGAAGTAGGGGTAGTACGGCTTGACGCCGCAGCCGACGTCGAGCACGCGCTTGCCGGCGGCCACGGTGCCCTCGCGCTCGAGCCAACGGGCGAGCGGCCCCCGGACGGCGTAGGTCGCGGAGGCAGGCGACGGGTTGCGTCGCAGCTCGCCGGGCCAGTCAGCCATCGCGCAGAGTCCGGGCTCTGACCCCAGACAGGTCGTTTCTGGACACGTCCGGGCTTTGACCCCGGGCATGTCCTTCTCGGACAGGGCCGGGCTTTGACCCCAGTTCGATTGAACCCGGCTCGATCGACCTCGGGCTTGCGAGGGAGGCGGCAACGAGCCCGATGCCGAACCACGTAAGTGCGTCGAGCGGCAAACCGGCGACGAGTCCCTGGGCGGTCCAGGCGCCGGCACAGGCAAGCACGACAGCGGCGCCGGCGAGCGCCGGGCCTGGACTCGCTCGTCGGAGTGCGGCGCGCGCGCCGATCGCGATCGGGATCGCAAGCGCGGCGAGGAAGAGCGCGAGGCCGACGAGACCGAGGTCGGCGAGCGCCTGCACATAGGCGTTCTGGATGCCGTAGGGCTCCGCGAGCGACGGAAAGGCCTGCGCGGCCACATCCGGGAAGCGGTCGTGCGCGTCGTCGAGATACGGCTCCAGCGTCGCGAACTCCTGCGTCGCCTGCCAGCCCGCTCCGGCTACTGGTTGGTCGGCGAAGACGCGCAGGCCGAAGTAGCCGAGGAGCGTCCGGTGCGAGTAGGTCTGCACGTCCTCGCTCGTCGTCTCCTGCGCCTCGAGCACGCCGACGAACCGTCCGAACTGAGCGAGATCGCCGCCGCGGAGCGCGACGACGCCGATGACCGTCGCGAGCACGATCGTCGCCACGGCAACGAGACGCCGCGCCGTCAGCGACCGGAGTACGGCGGCAACGGCGACGGCGAGGGCAGCGGCCGCAACGAGTCCAAGGGCTCCCCCGACCGATCCCGAGAGAACGAGCCCGATCGCGCCCACGGCGCAAGCGGCCTCGCGCAGCCGCCCGACCGGCCAGCGCCCCTCGCCGAGCGCGACCGCGACAAGCCCGATCGCGAGCGTCGTCGCGCCGGCTGCCGCGAAGTCGTGGTAGCCGATCCAGGCCGGCTGGCGGCCGCCCGCAGCCGTGTCTCCTGCGCCAGCGAACTGCGCGAGTCCGACGACGTCCAGCACGGCGAGCCAACCGACGAGCGTCCAGAGCACGAGTTGGAGCGCAGCCGTCGAGCGGACGAGGACCGGCACGGCGACCGCGATCAGCGCGTACTCGGCGAAACCCGCGGCAGTGACGAGGTGGGCAGCGCCCGCGTACGAGCGATCCGAGGCTGCGCCGACGACAAGGCCGACGCAGATCCACACGAGTAGCGCCGCGGCCGGCGCGAGAACGACGGCGACCGGGCGAAGCGAGCCGACGCCGTCGCGTACGAGCAC
>JACCRW010000130.1 GCA_013813345.1 Actinomycetota bacterium | reverse complement strand
GAAGGGGGTATCCGGTTGACGCCCCTTTGTGGCTATTCCGTCTTGGTCGGCTGCGATCCTGGTTGGCGTGGAAGTCCCGTTGGCCGGCCGTGACTACCCGGGCACGCTGCGTGAGTTCAACGCTTGGTTCGCGGACGACGAGGCGTGCCTGCGCTATCTCGCCGGGCTGCGTTGGCCGGGCGGCTTCGTCTGCTCCGTCTGCGGCGGTGAGAGGGCGTGGCGGATGAGCAAGGGTCGGAACCTCCGCTGCGCGAGCTGCCGCTTGGATCACTCGGTCACGGCGGGCACGATCTTCGCCGATACGCGGCTGCCGCTGACGACCCTGGTTCGCCGCCGCCTGGTATGTCACCGGCACCAAGCACGGCGTCAGCGCGCTTGGCCTGCAACGGCTCCTCGGCCTCGGCAGCTACGAGACCGCCTGGTCGCTGCTGCACAAACTCCGGCGGGCGATGGTGCGGCCCGGCCGCGACCAGCTCACCGCCGAAATCGAGGTCGACGAGACGGCGATCGGCCCCTCCGAGCCGGGAAAGCGCGGTCGCGGCACCTTTGCCGACAAGGCGATTGTCGCGATCGCCGTCGAGAGACGCCCGCGCGGCACCTGCGGCCGGATCCGGCTGGCTCGCATCCGCGACTGCTCCAGCCCCGTCCTCACCTGCTTCGTCGAGGACGCTGTTGCGCCCGGCTCCGTCGTCTACACCGATCACTGGAAGGGCTACAGCGGGCTCGCCGCCGCCGGCTTTTTCCACCACGCGACCAGCCTTGCCGCCAGCGGCGATCCCGCGCACGTCGCGATGCCCCGCGTCCATCGCGTCTCCGCGCTGCTCAAGCGCTGGCTGCTGGGCACCCATCAAGGCGCCGCCCGGCCCCACCAGCTCGACTTCTACCTCGATGAGTTCGCGTTCCGCTTCAACCGTCGCAACTCTCGCCAACGCGGCCTCCTCTTCTACCGGCTGCTCGACCAGGCGATCCAGGTCGATCACATCCCGCTCTCTGCGATCGTCGGCGGCCGCCCATGAACCAACCAAGCCAGCAGAGGGCGTCAACCGGATACCCCACTGCCCGCATATCGAGGCTCCCTGCGTCCTAGCAGCGCACTCGCCCGCCGCGCCCCGGCGACGAAGCGTCATTCTGATTCGAGTTCATCGGGAAGGAGCTCGAATGCCTCGACGTGGCTTGGACGGACGATCGAGAAGTGGCGCCGGTCGAGCGTCGCGATCCTCCGGATTCCGAGTCGCTCCGCGGCTGCGACGACCGAGGCGTCAACGATTCCAAGGGGGAGGTCAGAGTATCGCTCGACGAGGTTCGAGATTCGAAACCAGTCAGCGGGATGCACCGCTTCGGGAGCGAGATTAGCGACCGTGAGATCGGCGAGAAAGCGCAACTCGTCGTCTATTCCAAGCCGAGTCTCGAGGAAGTGGGCGACCTCGGCGATTGCGAGCATCGGAACGACGAGCCGGCCGGTTTCGGAAGCGAGGAGCGCTTCGCATCGCTCGTGTGCGGGGTCGTCGCGATCGACGAAGGCAAAGAGTGGGCCCGTGTCCACTACGAGTGACGCGGATCGCTCCATTCCTCGGCAAGGATCTCTTCGATCCGCGACGCAACTCCCGGGCTCCCGCTCTGGCCGCTTGCACCCGAGCCTGCCGAGAAGAAGCGCCGTTTCGGCACGCCGCCGTTTGCATAGAGCTCGAGCGCTTCGCGAATCACCTCGGAAAGCGTGCCATTGCGCTGGGCCGCCATATGTCGCAGCTTTGTGTCAAGTTCCTCACTGATCTTGATCGTCGTCCGCTTCATGGGTATGCCAGCATACCACTCGTGAGAATCGTCGCCGGTAGCCAACGTGGCGCCCGAATCGCCGCGCCTCCTGGGCTCGCGACCCGGCCTACCGGCGATCGTGTCCGTGAGGCCGCCTTCAACCTGATCGGGCCGGTCGAGGGGGCGAGCGTGCTTGACCTCTATGCCGGCTCGGGCGCCCTCGGCCTCGAGGCACTCTCGCGCGGAGTTGCGAGCGTGACCTTCGTCGAGTCCGATCGCGCCGCCTGCCGCATGATCTCCGAGAACCTCGCGAAGCTCCGGTTCACCGGCGCCCGGGTCGTCTGCGCCGACGCGGTCTGGACGCTGCGGCAAGAGACCCGCGCCTACGACCTCGTGCTGGTCGACCCGCCCTACGAGCAGTGGGCCGAGCTCGAGCCGAAGCTCGCAGCGCCGCTTGCGCGCGTTCTCGCTCGCGACGGGCTCCTTGTCGTCGAGACGAGCTCGCGGACCGAGCCGGCGCTGCCGCTCGCGCTCCGCACCTCCCGGCGGTACGGTTCCGCGCGGCTCACCCTCTTCGAGCACCCATCTTGATCACTGCGATCTATCCAGGCACGTACGACCCGGTCACGCTCGGCCACGTCGACGTGATCGAGCGTGCGGCCGCGATCTTCGACCGGATCGTCGTCGGCGTCGTCGGCAACCCGCAGCACAAGACGCCGATGTTCACGCTCGACGAGCGGGTCGGCTTCCTGCGCGAGGCGCTCGCCGACCTGGCGAACGTCGAGGTGGACGTCTTCTCCGAGCTCGTCGTCGACTTCGCGCGGCGCTGGCAGGCGAAGGTGATCGTCAAGGGCCTTCGTGTGATCTCGGATTTCGAGTGGGAGTTCCAGATGAATCAGCTGAACCGGCATCTCGCACCCGAGATCGAGACCGTCTACGTGATGGCGAGCCCGCAGGTCAGCTTCGTCTCGTCGAGCGGGGTGAAGGAGATCGCCGCCTTCGGCGGAAAGGTGGACGAACTGGTGCCGGAGCCCGTGGCGCGCCGACTCGCGGAGAGGTTTCCGAACGGCAGACCCGGTGCCCCGGAGAATCCCCGAGAGTAGACTTCTGGAGACAAATGGACGTTCTCGTTCTCATCGACAAGCTCGACGACCTCGTGCACAACGCGAAGGCCGTGCCGCTCACCGACCAGGTGCGGATCGACCGCGAGGAGATCTACGACATCCTCGACCAGATGCGGGCGACGATTCCAGAGGAGATCAAGCAGGCGCGCTGGATCGTCAAGGAGCGGCAGGAGATGCTGGCCGAGGCGAAGCGCGAGACCGACCGGCTGCTCGGCGAGGCGCGCGAGCAGGCCGTGCGAGAGGCCTCGCAGACCGAGATCGTCAAGCTCGCGGAGCGTCAGGCACAGGAAATCGTCGACGACGCCCGCCGGCAGGCGCGCGAGACGCGGCTCGAGATGGAGGACTGGGCGGATGGGATCCTCTCGACGCTCGAGGTCAATCTAGACAAGTTCCTCACTGCCGTCAAGCGGGGCCGCGAGCGGCTGCACGAGCGCTCGCAGGAAACCGTCGTCGCAGGCGTCGGCCCGCGCGAGCTCGACGAAGACGGCT